>JAEXSY010000379.1 GCA_023440105.1 Bacillota bacterium | reverse complement strand
GCTTTTATTAATGCTGTATATGATGAAAGATCTGATGTGGATAGATATTTTTCTAATAATCCTCCAGAGGTAAGGCAAGGCGTTTATAACAGATTTGTAAAAGAAAGAGCATATATCTTAAGAATATATGATTATGAAGTGAAATATTAACTTTAAAGATAGGAGGAGGCTTTTTTATGGATAACAAATTTGTAAAGATTTTACTTTCTATATTTCTAGCAGGTGCAATTTCTGTTACTGTAGTGGCTTGTAATAATTCTTCCGATGAACTGAAAAGTGGAAACACAATAATTAAAGAAGAAGCTGAAGATGAAGAAAAGGTTTCTGATAAAGATGATACTGATGATCAGGAAGATGAAAATGTTACTGATGGCAGTCAATTGGAAAAAGATGATAATGGACAAGAAGCAGAAGAGGGAGAAGAAAAGGATGATCAAGTTCCTGAACAAGAAAAAATATTAGTAAAAACTAATGATGCTAATATTGAAAGCATCATAAGAAATTACACTACTCTACTATCTAATCTTACTGAAGATGAGAGCATTCCTCTAGAATATATAAAAAGAACCACTGGATCCGATGACTTCTATAAGGAAGCTATAGAAAAGATAAAATCTTTAAGAGCATCAAACAAAGTATATAATGCTAATAATATTAATATCTTAGAAGTATATCAGCTTTCAGGGGAAAAGGATGTTTACTATGCCAGGGTTTCTCAGGAGGAAAATGGTATTGTGAAAAATTATGAATATAAGATAATTTATTCTAATAGTTCCTCAGGTGTAGTAAGCATAAGAGAAATATAGTAATAATAACTATAAAGAGCATCGAAAGAGATTAATGAAATTACTTCTTTCGATGCTCTATTTTGTACATTCCTATTGTAATAATATTATGATAAATATAAATGTATCTTATTACTATAAATACTTGTTAAGACAAAATTACTTACATAGAATCATTCTTGAAACTTACACTAGAATCCTCAAATATATATTCATGAAGTGCTTCTATGGTTTCCTCTCTGTCATATTGTATGTACCAGAGTTTTCCTATAAAGCCTTCATGTAAATGTTCATCCAATGGATACCGTGATTGTTCTATGGTAGATACTCCTATAGTTAAGGCATTTGTTCCTAATTTTAACAATTCTGTAGTAGATAAGCTTGTCTCTACAAGAGGTAGAAGTTCTTTCATTATGGAAGGATATTCCGTTAATCCTGCACTCTTGACACTTTGAAACATTCCTTCTAGAACAGTTCTTTGGCGATCTGTTCTCTCATAGTCACCCCCTGCTGTTGCACGAATTCTTGCATAACCAACTGCTTGTATACCGTTAAGCTTTTGCACACCGGAATTTGATACGTATGTTGCTTGGGTATTCGTTAGCCCTGCTTGTTCTTTTACGTTATCGTTTATATGCTTAATTTCTTCTCTTTTAACATCTACGGTTACTCCACCTAGAGCATCTATTATTTTTGCAAGCTCCCCAAAGTCAACAGCAACAAAATCTGTAATGTTTAAATCGAAATTTTTATTTATTGTTTTTATGGCAAGTTCAGGACCTCCAAATGCATATGCATGGGTTAGCTTGTCTTTACCATGACCATCTATTTCTACATATGTATCTCTCATCAAAGATGTCATTTTTAGCTTTTCATGTTTTGTATCAACAGTGACAATGATGATGCTGTCTGATCTACTAGGTTCATTTTTTTCCCTTTTATCTAATCCAAATAAGGCTATATTTACGATATCCTTTTTTTCTGATACATAGGAAGGTATATTTAAGGTTTCCTTGTCCTTTGATATTTCTACTTTTGTGGTACTACTTAATATATCATAAACATAAAATCCCCCGGCTCCTATAAAAAAGAGTAAAAGGAAGAATATAATCATAAGTATTGCTTTGTTTCTCTTTTTTTGCTTTCTTTTACGAAGCATTTCTCTTTTTGATATTGTTTTTGTATTTTTCATGATTAAATCTCCTTAAGTAATTTAGTCTTAAAACAACTTAATATTCATGTGGAATATATTACCTTTATATTATATACGTTTAATTTTATTATTCAATACAGTAATTATTAAAAAAAGATATATTATTACAAATAAGTAATATAAAAGGTATCGTTTAATAATTTTCAACGTAACACAGACAAAGAAAAGATTTAGTATATTTTTTAAGATAATTCCCAAAAAAATCATTATATACAGTTAATTGTATAATGTATAATTGTTAGACAAACATATATATATATGGTAGAATAACATTTAGATTTGCTGTGCAAATATGGGTAAAATTCAAAAAAATACATAACAGGTATTATTATGGATAAGGCTAAGATATATTTGAGGTTACTATGTCGGTTATTGATTTAACCTTAGTGCATAGTGGTATATTGCTACGCTTTTTTTAGATTTTCTATTGATATACTGGCTTTTAGAAACAATATTTTTTGTACCAAGAAAAACCTTATGTAATTGAAAGGACTGTGAATATATATGGTAGAGATATCCGTTATAGTTCCGGTATATAATGCTGAGAGATTTTTGAAAAGATGTTTAGATGCCTTAGTAAGTCAGACCTTCAAAAATTTAGAAATCATAGTGATTGAAGACTGCTCAGAGGATAATACAAAAATTATACTTGACGAATTTCAAAATAAATATGAAGGTAAAGTTCGAATTATATACAACCAAAGAAACAAAGGTGTATCTGCTTCTAGAAATGAAGGTATTCTCTCTGCTCAAGGAAAGTACTTGGTATTTTGTGATGCTGATGATTGGTATGAGAAGGATGCCGTGGAGCTTATGTACAATTCCATAACTGAGCATAAAGCGGATTTTTTGATTTCAAACTATTACTTAAATAAAGATAGTCAGAAGATGCCTAGAGATATTGTTTCTCAATATAATGTCGAAGTTCCTTCAAGAAAGCAGATAGTTAAGTATATGGACTTAAGTAGTTGCGGTAAGATGATAAGCAGGGAATTGTTGAAAAATAATAACTTATTATATCCGATGGATTTGAAAAGATGTGAGGAATATCAGGTTATACCTGTAGCTGCCTATTTGGCTGACAAGGTCGTTTGTTTGAACAGATATACCTATCATTATTATCAAAATAAAGGCTCGGCATCTAATAAAAAAGAGGAGGATCTTTCATTCTTTGACATATCTTTTGATAGGTACTGCTCATATATAGATAAAGAAAAATATAAAGCAGAGATAGAATATAGGGCAAGAGAACATTTGCTTTATGGTAAAGTTCTAAGTATGCTAAAATACGGACAGACTTTTGCTGCAATTAAGCAATGTATTAACATTTTTGAGAAAGATTATACGGATTGCTATGACAAGGATGTTTTAAGAGACTACCCTTTAAGCAGGAAAGTATTTTTTCAATTTGTTAAAAGAAGATGGATGATAGGCTTAAAAGCTTTAGCATTTATTCATACACTGTCAATAAGTTAGGAGTTTATATGCAGGTAAGTATAATAATACCAATTTATAATGTAGAGAAATATATAAAAGAGTGCTTAAAATCTGTAGTTACACAAGGTCTAACAGACTATGAGATACTTTGCATAGATGATTGCGGTCAGGACAAAAGTATCGATATTGTGAATGAGTTTAAGAGCCAATATAATTTGAATAATTTATTCATCATTAAGCATGACAATAACAAAGGCTTAAGTGCCGCAAGGAATACAGGGATAGAGCATGCTCGTGGTGAGTACTTATTCTTTTTAGATAGTGATGATTTTTTAGAGAAGAACAGTATTTATAACCTGTATAATATTGCTAAAAATGAGAATTTGGATGTTTTAGAGGCTAAGGTATTGGAGTTTTTCGATGAAATAGATTATAAAATTCATTTAGGTAATAGTTCTATAGATTACGAAACTAGCATTTTAGATGGTGATAGCTATTTTTCTGAGGTAAATAAAAATAACCACTATATGCCTATGGCATGCGGAAAGCTGTACAGAACTATTTTTATTAAGAATAACTTTAGATTTTTTCCTGATATATTAAGTGAGGATGAGGAGTTTACTCCTAGAGTTTTATTAAAGGCAGAGAGAGTTAAATATGTAAATATCCCCACCTATTATTACAGAAGAAGAAATGAAAGTATTACAACCAGCTTTAATAAGAGCTTAAGATGGGTAGATAGCTATATCATCATTATTAGAGGATTACAGGATTTAGAAAGAAAAAACAAATTCAAAGCCAGCAGCAAATATCTTAATCGAAGAGCTGCACAAATGACCTTATCACTGCTTAAAAATGCCGTAGCTTATAATTTATCAAAGGAATATGTAAAAGAAATAATTAAGGTTATAAGGAAAGAAAAGCTGTATCTAGATCCTATAAAAAGTAGTTTTATAAAGGAAAGGCTAGAGGGAATCGTATTTGTTCTTCCTCATTTATATATGTTCTTGTATAAGCTGCAATTAAAGGCCAGACGAGGAGGGAAAATATGAGTTGGAGTCTATTTAGTAATAAATTTAAAATAACAAAAGAGAATTTTATACTTATTTTCTGTTCTCTTTCTATGTTGTTATTTAATATTAGCGATGTAATTAATATACTAATAACAGCGCTATTAGCTGTTTTTTTTATAAAAGAGGATATTTTTGCGGTTCTTTGTGTTTACATATTTATCTCATTTTTTGATGATGTACTAGTGGTTGAAAGACTAGGAGGCTCTATAAGCAGAATTTTTATTATTATAATTACAGTTAGATTGATGATATATATTATTAAGTATAAAATGCCCATAACTAAAAAAGAGATATTTATAGGGTCATTCTTTGTTATCTCTTCTTTAGTAGCTTTTTTTGCTGAAAACTTTAAACTTGAAGATATTATTATCTTACTGAATATTGGTGTGTTTTTAATGTTCTCGGTATGTCTTCAAAAAGACCATAAATACCAGATGAACGAAAAATTAAAATTCTTTTTGTTATCAATATTAATTGCGGTAGTTATTGCAAATATTTATGGTATAACTAGAAATTTAGTACTTATGGAGGTTACAGGAAGCTTAACAGTCTTTAGATTTAAAGGTACCTATGAGCCTAATTTTATGGGAATGTACATAAATATGGCTATAGCTATTTTATTGTTTGCACCAAAAGTTATTACCTCTAATAAGGTAGTTATAAATATTTTATTTATTTTCCTAGTTACAATGATGGGAATGACATTAAGTATATCCGGTCTCTTAATTTTGACCTTGACACTATTCTTGTATCTTTGGGAGAAGAGAGAAAAAATTATTCCTAATATGATTATAATAGGATCTCGCATAGCTGTATCCGTGGCCGTATTTTTAATCGCTCAGTATATGTACAGTAATTTCAACGTTTATGAAGTACAAAAAAACGTTGATAATACAGAAATTATACAGGATGATGATAAAGTAAATAGCCATGACAAGGATAAAGGGGATGTAAATGGTGCTGTAAGTGATAACTACTTAATTCAGAGATTTGAAAAGCTTTGGAGTGATTTGAAAGTTGGAAATATCGATGTATTTACTTCTGGAAGAGTGCCTATCATAAAAACCTTCATAGATAAGTCATTTAATAGAAATTGGATACAGGTTTTACTTGGAAACGGGCAAAGTAATGAAAGATTATATGTACCATTCTTTGCTAATGAAAAGTATGCACATAATACTTATTTAGATTACTTATATAACTTCGGTGTCTTTGGCTTAATTATCATTATGTTTTTCTTTATAAAGGTAATGAGAAGCGGTACTTTACTCCAAAACTTCTTAAAAGATACTGAATATTATATTGTTACGAGAAATATCCGAATAATACTTTTACTATATGGTATCACCCTTAGCTTATACACTAAAAGGATGTTTTTAGCTTTCTTCTTATTGTAGTTAAGATAATTTCATCATGTTACGGTTCTTTTAGTCAGGTTGTAAAGATAGAGGATACATAAATCAAAAGACAGTTGCAGGGAGTAAAAAAGGTGAATAACAAGAGAATATTAATAAAAAATACAGCAATGTTATATATACTAAGGTTTTCAACGTACTTTTTTAGTTTTATTTCAGTACCCTACCAAACTAGAGTAATGGGGGCAGAGGTCTATGGGAGGATAGGAGTAGCTACTGCTCTTATGATGTATTTTGAGTTATTTTTAGATTTTGGATTTATACTATCTGCCACTGAGGCTGTAGCAAGAAACAGGGATAATAAAGCCCAATTGAAGAAAATCTATACATCCGTTACAGTTCTGAAGTTAATTTTTTCAATTATATCTTTTGTAATTTTATTGGGAGGGGCAATTGCGTTTCCTAAGTATAAGAGCGACATTATATTATATCTGCTCTTCTTAATAGGAACAATTATAAATAGTTTTCTTCCTGATTTTCTTTATAGAGGTTTGGAGGATATGTCTTCTATTACTTACAGGACAGTTTTTACAAAAGCATTTTTTACTGTTTTGATATTTGTTTTCCTAAGAAGTAAAGAAGATTATATTGTAGTGCCAATTCTATTACTTTGTGGAAATTTATTTGCAGTTTTATGGTCTATGTATGATGTGAAGAGAAGATTTGATATAAGCTTCTGCAGAGTTGATAAAAAGAATTTAGGTCATTACTTCAAGAACTCTAGGGCCTTTTTCTTATCAAGAATAATCAGCACATTTTATTCTGCAACTAATACATTAATACTTAATTATATTAATCCTATAGGGGGAACAGTAGGTCATTATACCGCTGCCTATAAACTAGTTTCTACAGGACAAAGTGCTCTATCTCCAATCTCTGATAGTGTGTATCCTTATATGATTAAAAATAAAGACTTTAAGCTTATTAAGAAGATTTTAATGTATTTTATGCCAGTTATTATTTTGGGTTGTACAGTAGCATTTATTTTTGCGGAGCCTCTTTGCGTGATAATTTTTGGTGAGGAGTTTGCCGGTGCGGCACCTATCTTAAGGGCAATGCTTCCTGCTGCTGTATTAACACTTCCGGATTACTTATTGGGATTTCCTACACTAGGTGCAATGGGTATGGCAAAACATGCAAATATATCAATATATGTTAGTTCTCTACTGCATATCTGTAATTTACTTTTGATATTGCTAGCTAATAATCTTACCGCTGTATCTTTAGCTGCTTTAGTTTCTCTAGCCACTGCAGTAGAAGTGGCATATAGAGCAATTGTAGTATGGAGGAACAGAGATAACCTAAGAAAGAAGGATGAGTTAAATGAAGTGGTTTGATATAAAAATGAAACTGAAAGAGATAGATTTGATATATAAACCCTATAAGTTAATGATGGACAAAAAAGAAGCTAAAGAGGAGGCTATAAGAAGAGAGGCTTTAAGAGTACATGGTTATGATATTGCACAAAAGGTTGGTAAGGCACTTGATGAAAGTGAAATTAGGTATTTCTTCACATATGGTAATCTATTAGGTTTAATTAGAAATGGTAAGTTTATGAGTTATGATAATGATTTGGATATGGGGATTATCTATGACGAAAATTTCTCTTGGACAAACCTGGAAAATGCCATGAAGCAGCTGGGATTAGAGAAAAAGAGAGAATTTAAAGTGGACAATGAAGTTATGGAACAATCCTATTTAGTTAACAATCTCACTGTAGACTTTTTCCTTTATAAGAAAGAGAATGAGCGGATGTTTTCGTATGTTTATTTCAGGAAAGAAAATTTCCCTTATAAAAGCATAGAGGAGTTTTCTATATCTAAACTTTATTCATGTCCAATAGAGGAAACCCAAAAAATACTTTGTGAAGGTATTGAATTTACTGTTCCAAGTAATTCCCAGGATTATCTGAAAGACATATATGGTGAAAGTTGGAGAATTCCAAATCCTAACTGGGTATCAGAGAAGGGGCCAGCTTGGAATGAACTGAAGGATAGATTTGCTTATGCGAAAAATTACTAAATAAATAATGTAAATAGAGGAGGAGATTTTTATGCAGGCTATAATTTTAGCAGCTGGTATGGGTAAAAGATTAAAAGACCTGACTGCTGATAATACAAAATGTATGGTAAGGGTTAATGGTATTACCTTAATTGAGAGGATGTTAAGTCAGCTGGAAAAAATAAATCTCTCAAAAATAGTTATAGTTGTAGGTTATGAGGGGCAAAAGTTAATAGACTATATTACAGACTTAAATATTAAAACACCCATCTGCTTTGTTAACAATCCTATTTATGATAAGACCAATAATATATATTCTTTAGCTTTAGCTAGAAATTATCTTATGGAAGAGGATACCATATTATTGGAGTCTGATTTAATATTTGAAGATGATGTTCTTAAGGTCCTATTAGAGGATCCAAGAGAAACACTGGCATTAGTTGATAAGTATGAGAGCTGGATGGATGGTACAGTTATAAAAATACACGACAATGATAACATATTATCCTTTGTTCCTGGGAAAAAATTCGTCTTTGAGGACATACCTAACTACTACAAGACAGTTAATATATATAAGTTTAGCAAAAAGTTTTCTTGTAGCCACTATGTTCCTTTTTTAGATGCTTATAGTAAGGCTCTTGGTGATAATGAATATTATGAACAGGTACTTAGAGTCATTACTTTGTTAGATGAACCGGAGATTAAGTCAAAACGTCTCGCTGGACAGTTATGGTATGAGATTGATGATATTCAAGACTTAGATATTGCTTCATCTATGTTTGCACCGGAAGAGGATAGAAAGCTTCAGCTTATTCAAAATAGGTATGGAGGCTATTGGAGATATCCTAAGCTAGTAGATTATTGCTACTTGGTAAATCCTTATTATCCGCCGGAAAAGCTAAGAAACGAGATGAAGGCCAATTTTGATAAGCTATTGGAGCAGTATCCTTCTGGTATGGGGGTAAATGCTCTATTAGCCGCTAAGAACTTTGGGGTTGCAGAAAAACATATTGTTGTAGGTAACGGCGCAGCGGAACTGATTAAAGTAATAATGGAGAATACCTCTGGGAAAGTTGGCTTTATTCGTCCTACTTTCGAGGAATACCCAAATAGGTATTCTAAAGAAAGTAGCATATATTTTACACCAAACAATGAGAACTTTACTTATGATGAGAAGGATCTTATAAATTACTATGAAGATAAAGAAATCAGTATGCTTGTGCTGATAAATCCAGATAACCCAACAGGTAACTATATTAGCAAGAGTTCAGTGCTTCGCTTATCACAGTGGGCTATGGACAAGGGGATTAAGCTGATTGTAGATGAGAGCTTTGTTGATTTCTCTGAGGAAAATAACTCAAGCCTTATTGATGAAGAAATCATAAGTAAATATGATAATCTAATCATTGTCAAAAGTATTTCAAAATCTCATGGAGTGCCTGGAGTTCGTTTAGGCGTGGTAGTATCAGCTGATGAGGCTCTGATAGCAATGCTGAAGAAAGAGGTATCAATCTGGAATATTAACTCATTCGGGGAGTTTTATATGCAGATCGAAGAAAAGTATAAAAAGGATTATGAAAATGCATTGGTGAAGCTTAGAAAAACTAGAGAAGAATTTATAAAAGCTTTAAGTACTATACCTAATCTTAGGGTAATTCCTAGCCAAGCTAACTATGTTATGTGTGAGTTATTAGGAAACCATAGATCTAAGGAAATTACTAAGAGTTTACTGATAAAATATAATTTATTTATAAAAGACTTGCAACCGAAGCTTGGTGAAGGTAAGGAATATATACGTTTGGCTGTTAGAACTGAGGAAGAAAATAGCTATTTAGTCAATACATTAAAGCTGCTCTTGAGTTAGTCATAGAAAATAGTTAATGGTCATTAAATAATTTACCAGGTGTAATTTATATTAGAGATGAAAAAGTAGGAGGTGAATTGTCAATGAACATTTTAATTGTTGGCGGTGGAAATATAGGAACCTTGATGGCAGCTGAATTTGCTCATAAAGGGCATAAGGTTTGTATATACACATCAAAACCAGAACTATGGAGCAAACAAATAGAGGTATATGACGAGGAAAAAGATTGTTCTTATACAGCTGAGATTAATTGTATAACAAATGATTTGAAGGCTGCAGTAAATGGACAAGACCTTATGTTGATTACTTTACCATCAACAGTGCAAGAGAAGTTTTCTGAAGAATTATTACCTTATGTAAGTGAAGGTATGAAAATAGGCGTCATTCCTGGATATGGTGGTGCTGAATTTATTTTTTCAGAGCATATAAAAAAAGGAGCCATTTTATTTGGCTTTCAAAGAGTTCATGCAATAGCCAGACTAAAGGAATATGGTCATTCTGTCAGATTAACTGGGCATAAAACGCAGCTTCAGGTAGCGGCTATTCCTCAGAGGTACACAAGTGGTATTAAAGGAATGATAGAGCAGCTTTTTGAACTTGAAGCTATTGGACTGCCTAATTATCTCAATGTAACTTTAACTCCTTCCAACCCTATACTTCACACTACAAGGATTTATAGTATGTTTAAAGATTATGAGGAAGGAAAAACTTGGACAAGTAATATTCTATTCTATAGGGAATGGACAGATGAAGCTTCAAAATTATTAATTGAATGTGATGAAGAGCTTCAGAATATCTGTAAAAAGCTCTTACCCATGGATTTAAGCTTCGTTAAATCTTTAAAGGTACATTATGAAAGCTATACTATTGAAGAAATGACAAAGAAAATCAGTAATATCGAAGCTTTTAAGAGTATTTACTCTCCTATGAAGGAGATAGATGGGCAATGGATACCCGATTGGCAATCCAGGTACTTTGAATCAGATTTTCCATATGGTCTATATTTAATTCAGCAGTTTGGAGACATAGTATCCGTAGAAACACCACAAATTGATTTAATTATGAAGTGGTATAACGCCTGGAAAGGTACAGAAAAGGGTATAGATATTAAGGATAAAGGAATAAAAACCATAGACTCTATTTATGACTTTTATGGTTCTTTGCATTAGCTTGTAAAGAATTGATTGATTTGTTGAGTCTTTTAGAAAGAGGTTTCTGTAATGAAATTTTCCGTATTAATGTCACTTTATTATAAGGAAACAGCATCTAATTTAACTGAATGTATGGAAAGTATATTGAACCAAACAATACTTCCTGATGAGATAGTAATTGTAGAGGATGGAAAGCTGACAGAAGAGCTTTATGAAGTCCTTTCAGACTATGAGAATAGATGCGAGACACTTATAAAGCGAGTGCCACTAGAAGAAAATCAAGGTCTAGGGCTAGCTTTAAAAGAAGGAGTTTTGCATTGCACAAATGAAATAATTGCAAGAATGGATACTGATGATATTTGCGTAAATAATAGGTTCGAGCTACAGCTTAATGAGTTTAAAAAAGATGAAGCTTTAGATATATGCAGCGGACA
>JAEXSY010000347.1 GCA_023440105.1 Bacillota bacterium | reverse complement strand
ATATGCAATTTGGGCACCCTTTACCTTTATTATAAAGGGAGCTATGGCATATATCGCTGGAGCTATATTAGAAAGAAGAAAAAATGAAGGCTTTAAAGTCCAGCTTATTGCCTTTTTAGCAGCAAGTATATTTATGGTTCCAGCCTACTACTTTTCACAAGTTATCATAGGAGCACTCCTCACGGGAGAATTAGGTTTGTCAGCTGCCTTTGTTTATGCCTTGAAGGATGTTCCAACTAATATATTTCAAGTAGGCTCAGGAATGATAATTGCTCTGCCTTTATTAAAGGCTTTAGAAAAGACACCTGTATTACATAACAATAGAGAGTAAAATTATAAAAAGATATACTTGTTCAAATATCACTTTATTGAACAAGTATATCTTTTCTTCTATATAACTTTTATATTCTTTACACATACCTGTGCATCATCTCAAGTTCTAGCAAGAGCAAAGGATATCCCTATGCTAATTATAAATAATATTCCGAAAATTGTCGCAATATGATGGAAAGTTGTTCTTATAATGTTATAATTATTATATCTTTTGTTAATATTTTATTTGCATTTATTAAACTAAAGTTATTTAATAATACTCTTTTTAATTAATTTAATTATTATATGTTAAATCAATTAACATTTATATTCTTTATATAACAAGGAGTAGGAAAATGAAAGAATTAAGTTTAGAAGTAAGACAAGCTATATTGAAAATGCAGCTTAATGAGGAGACGGAGTACATTATTTATCACAAAATAGCTGAAGGAATCAGTGACCCGGAAAACAAAAGAATACTTCAGAGTATAGGAGATGAGGAAAAAGCTCATGCTACTATCTGGCAGAGTTATACCAAAGAGATGGTAAAAGTTAATAACCTAAAGATTTTTTTCTACACTCTCATAAGTACATTTTTTGGTTATACCTTTGCTTTAAAGCTTATGGAAAAAGGAGAGAATAATGCTCAAGATTCCTATGGACTCTTAGTAGAGGAGATTCCAGAAGCGGCAAAAATTAAAGCTGATGAGGAGCATCATGAGCAGGAGCTTTTAAATATGCTAGATGAGGAAAGACTCCATTATGTCGGTTCAATGGTTTTAGGTTTAAATGATGCCTTAGTAGAGCTTACAGGTACCCTTGCTGGCCTTACCTTGGCTCTTCAAAACAATAAGCTAGTTGCTTTATCAGGCCTTATTACAGGGATATCAGCAACCTTTTCTATGGCATCCTCAGAATATTTGTCTGCTAGATCTGAGGGCAGAGATGATGCAATTAAGTCCTGTACCTACACCGGAATTACTTATTTGATAACAGTATTTCTCCTTATAATTCCATATCTTCTTGCACCTGAGGATGGTTATTTTATATCCTTGATATCAATGCTAATAATAGTAGTTCTAATTATCTTAGTATTTAATTATTATATTTCCGTAGCTCAGGATCTTGATTTCAAGAAACGCTTTAAGGAAATGGCTTTTATAAGTCTAGGAGTGGCTTTCCTATCTTTTATTGTTGGACTCTTAGTTAAAAGGTTTTTAGGAATAGATGTTTAAGTTCAATCTGACTGTATTATAAAAAAAACAATAAGGGATACGACCTCAAAAATTATCTTATGGAATAGAAAAAGCGCAAAACATTTTTTTTGTTTTGCGCTTCTTACGTATCTCTTTATGCCTCAAAGCAAAGTATTTCTAATTATCCATTTTTACAAAAATTAGTTTTTTACCTTTACCATGTGCGAGAATTCAGCTGTCTGAACTGTGCAACGGTAGAAACATGAGCATTGAGACCGCCGTCTACATTTAAAATCTGACCACTCACATAACTGCTTTCATCGGAAGCAAGATATACGCATATATTACCGATATCTTCTGGACATCCGTAGCGATTAACCATAATATTGCTCAAGAAGATATCCTTCAGAGCCTGTGGTACATACGCTTCATTCTCTGGTGTAACAATTAGTCCCGGACGTACACAATTGCATCGTATATTCTGCTTACCGTACTGCAGAGCTGTAGACTGTGTCAGGAGATCTACACCAGCCTTGGCACATGCATAAGCTGTAGATCCAAGATCGCCACCGCAGGAAGCCATGGAACCGATATTGATGATAGAACCACCTGCCTCATTTTTCTGCATGTATGGAAGCACGCATTTAGTCGCATAGAAAGTACCACGTACATCGCTCTGGAAAATATTATCCCACATTTCCAGTGTTAATTCATCCACACGGCCATCTTTTAAACCTACATTTGCAGCATTGTTTACAAGAATGTCAATCTTTCCGTAGATTTCAGCAGTATCAGCAAAAAGCTGTTCAATACTCTCCGGAACAGTTATATCCATAAAATGATACCTTGCCTCTCCACCTGCATTCAAAATTTCATCCACTACAGCCTGACCTTTTTCTTTCCTTCGCCCGCAGATTATAACCTTAGCCCCTTCTGCAGCAAACAATTTTGCAATACCTACACCGATTCCACTGGTAGAACCGGTAACAACGGCAACCTTGCCTTTTAATCTGTTCATAATAACATCCTCCTTCGTTCTACAATTCACCCTCCCTTAATATATACCATTATAAAAAAATAATCAATATTTGTCGAATATTTATATATTTTAGAATAATAAGTTTGAATTTATTTAATGATAATCAAATTAGTTACATTAAAGTCTTGATGCTATTGGTATTTCAAAATCCAAGTATATGCATATTATTACTCTCTAGAATTATGATTTTCTTATATTATTACAAAAAAACTCTATATTATACCATAAAGTAGACAAATCCTTTTTTTTCGTATAAAATATTTATAGATTTTTATTAATATTCAAATACTCTTCCTTGGACTGGATATTGTAATTATACATTTTTTTATTTTTATTATGCATATAGATGCATATACAGTCTAAACAGCAGGATTATGATGAAGCTAATTCCTTTTCATCAAATTATTCATTATAAGTCCTGCAAAAGGGAGGTAAATTAAGTGGGAAAAATAAATAGTTTCTTCAAGAAGTATTTTCACTTAAATCCCAGGATTGGATTTATAGGAGCTTTGGTTTTGGTTGCTCTCATCATAGTATTCTTCTATATTAGGAAGACCATAACAATCACTATTGATGGAGAAGAGCAAACAATAGTAACCTATAAAAATACTGTAGGTGATGCATTAGAGGATGCAAATATCACTTTGGGATCTAAGGATGAAATACAGCCATCCTTACAAACAACCTTAAAAGATAATGATATTATTACTATCGAAAGGGCTGTAACAGTTAAAATTACTGTGGATGGGAAGCAACTAAATATTCTAACCAACGAGGACAATTTGAATGAGTTATTAACAGTGGCTAATATCACTCTTGGTGAAGAGGATATTATTAAGCCATCAGTGGATACCCCTCTGGAAGAGGGCATGGAAGTAGTTATCACTAGAGTAGCTACTGAATATGAAACGTCCACCGCTGCTATTGACTACACCACAGAAGTAAAAAAGGACTCCAGTATAGAAAAGGGAAAAAGTAGAGTTCTCCAGGAAGGTGTTCCTGGTGAGAAAGAAATAACCACAAAGGTGATTTTCCAGAACGGTGTAGAGGTAAGCAGAGAAATAGTTGAAGAAACAACTACAAAAACTCCGGTGAATAAAATAGTAGCTGAGGGTACAGGCGAAGTAATTATTGCTTCGAGAGGCGGAGTATCGGTAAAAGTAAACGAAAGTGGGGTGCCATATAGCACTTCTATACTGACAGTTAGAGCATCAGCTTATTGTAGTGGAGAAGATGGCAGCACCTATACCGCTACGGGAACTGTACCTGTCAGAAATGCTAGTGGATGGAGCACCATCGCCGTAGATCCCCATATCATTCCATTTGGAACAAGAGTTTATATAGAGGGTTATGGCTATGCTATTGCTGAGGACACAGGGGGAGCCATTAAGGGCAACAGAATTGATGTGTTTATGAATACTTCTTCGGAATGCTATAACTGGGGAGTAAGAACCGTGAAGGTTCATATTTTAAGTAGTAATTGATAATATTACTTAAATAAAAAGAGAAAAAGAGACAAGCCTTTACCTTGTCTCTACTTTTCTATTGTAAATCCCCTTTCGCCGGTCCATTACTGATAAGAAAGATATTATAATATTTTTCCCTGCTCCTCCTTTTCACGCAACAAAAGCAATGCTATGGGCAAAATTAACACGCTATTGAAATAGAAATATCTATGACTTGGTCCACACAGCAGAAGCATTGTTAACAGGTTATAGAACACTACTGGCAAACAATATGTCAGCTTTTCATATTCCCTACGAACAACTATCAACAGAATCAAGAACATAAGTAAGGCATTTGGAACTCCAATATTCCAACATAAAAAAGTTCCAGAAAGCGACATGCTAAAATCTAATATTCTATCAACAATCTTCGAACATAATCTGTTAGGGCCTTCACTAATTCCGTACTCATTATCTTCAATATATACCCATGTATCCCATTCGGCAAAGCCTAAAATCTGCCACACTACTCTGGTGTTCTCTCGTATAGATTGATAAGCAGCCTCCGGAGCCGAAATCAAAGTTGATAGGGTCAATCTAATGAATTTCTCTATTGACTCTCCTTGGAATAAATCTATTCCTCCAAAATCCCATTTACACGAATCCCATTCACCTAACTCATATTTTTCGTTCCATTCTGCATTATCAGCAATTGAAATTAAAAACTCTTTCACATCATCTGGAGTATTTTCATAATCGACGATAAAGGCATTTGCCATGATGGCCATTGGAATGCCAACCACTTCTCCAGTAAGATTGCTATGCTGTTCCACTGAAAGAGCTGTGAATAATGGACACTGTATCATCATAAATACAATGACATAAGTAAGAATAATGCTTAATATTCTTTTAATATCATGCCTATAAAGAACAGCAATACACAAAAGAAGCGGGATGATATAGAAGATTCCATTATGTCTTATCAATGTAATCGCAACTAAGTTAAAAATAAAACATCCTAAATGATAAACAGATTTTAACCATGTTCCTTTTGACTCAATAACTTTTATTACCATTGTGATTATCCAAACAAGTGCTATTGTAAATGGAACGTCTTTAAAAAGGCAGACATTATTCATACCAATCGCAGGATTCAAGGAAATGTAAATTGCTACAGCAATAAGAAGAGATTTAGAAATATTTAACCGGTATAAGGATAACAACAAATACGCAACGGAAACTGAAAAGATTAATAGCTGGGCAAAAATGCAAAAAGCAAAATTATCATATATTCTCGTTAAAAGCCAATAACAGCCGGTTGTAAATACCGGATGCCAGTTGTTTAGCTGCATATATCCGTGAATCTGATCCCATTGCCCCAATGCATCTAGGTTAAATCCCCCTGGATAGAACGCAAACCAATACAACATTTGCCCTAAAAAAATGATAAGGAATGTAATTACATAAAATTTGATAGATGAAACAGTCTTTGAATTCTTACAGGGCAACAGTGACAGGCTATCTGACCAATTTGCAAACTTGAACAGAGCATAAAATATAACAGCAAAAAGAATAAGGAAATTAAAGTAATATTTTAACGTATCCCAAATACTCATATATACAACTATGCTCAAATAAAGGGCGACGATACCGGAGACCCAGACAACTCTAGTATTGCTGTATCCACTTTTATTGTTCAAGGTACTCTTGCTTTTTGTTAACATTCCATAACCACTTTCTGTCATAATTTTCATTCAAAATACTTTTTGCTGCTTCGATACCTGTTTCTACAGAGTGATCCATATTATTATATCTATGCTGTCCATTTCTTCCTATACAACGCAAATTATCAATTCTGTTAATCCACTCTTCCACAATATCCAATTGATAATATCCATCTGTATAAATAGGGTAGGCTTTTTCAATTCTTTTTATAAAATAGCTTACAGCTTTAGCAGAATCCTTGCATAAACCACATAGCACTAGTTCAGAGATTGACTTTTTCAACAGTTCCCTGTCGTCTGTTCTCCACATTTCATCATCTTTGTCGCAGAAAAATTCCAGCTCTAATAATATGCTGTCCTTGGATGCTGCTGCATAGGGAGACCAATTATTTAATATTTGAACACGTCCAAAGGACATTTTTTCATCTTGCATATACAGCCAACAATCCTTTTCCGCAATTTGAAAAGAAAACCCAGTTTCGCTTTTGGCAATTTCTACTGCTACTATTATCATATCTCGATATAAAAGTCTGTTAGCTATCTGCCTTATTTCGTCAGGACAATTATCAAGGGATGAAACCAAGTCCTTTAACGGCATGGAAGAAATAACATAATCAAAACCCTTCTTATGTTTTACGTTATTCCTTGTGTATTCAATAGATGAAATTCCAGTTCCGTTGAGCTCGAAGCCATCTACGGTACAGTCTGTTTCAAGCTTCCCCCCCAAGGCTAAAATCTTATTCCATAGTTCATTCCATAACTGACCGGAACCAAAGGATGGATAATAGAATTCTTTAATTAGCGAACGTTCTTCTGATGATCTTTTACCCTGTTCAAAAATCATGGAGCGTACCAAACCGGCTAAAGACACTTTTTGCACTCTTTGCTCACCCCAATCTGAGGACAGTTGGTTAGCAGGTATTCCCCATAATTTATAAGTGTAGTTCTCAAAAAATGTTGAATATAATTCACGGCCGAATCGTTGAACATAGAAATCTTCCAGGGTATTAATATGATTATTCTTATGCATTGAAATCAAATAACTTGTTACTACTTTAACCCCTTTAATTACACCTAAAGCTCTTATAGTTTGCAAATTTAATTGCACAGGGTATTCAATCAACTTACTCTTCCATAGTATGTGAGATTTTCTATTGCGAACTAGCATCCCTTGATCGGCTATTGGTAGAACAGTTTCCCACAGTTCCTGAACGCTCTCATTTTTTGTAAAAAATCTATGGCCACCGATGTCAACTCTTCCACCTTCAAATTCAAATGTTTTTGATAAACCGCCAATCTCTGATTCCTTTTCGAAAATTGTTACACAGTATTCATTCGATTGTCTAAGTAATTCAAAGGCCATTGATAATCCGGCAGGTCCTGCTCCAATAATTGCCACTGTTTTCATTGCTCTATACCCCTAAATAAAATTACCTTTAGCATCAAGTCAGACCTTTTAGCTTCCAGCCTCAAGCATAGCTTGCTTTAATTCAGATTCAATTCTAACTAATTCTTCTTGAGCTTGTTCTCGTTTAATTGCTCCTTGCTCGTGAACCTTTATCACCTCTTTGATTGAAGCTATTAAGTCCTTGTTGCATTGGCGAAGTGTCTCAATATCAACTATTGAACGTTCCGCAGCCTTCGCTGTTTCAATTGTAGCCATCTTTAACATTTGAGAATTTTTAAGTAACAATTCATTGGTTTTATCAGCCAATGTATTTTGTGCATCCAGGGCACGTTTTGTGTGTTCAATGCCTAATGAAAGAACCAGTTGGTTTCTCCACAATGGAATCGTATTAGCTATAGATGACTGCAACTTATCTAGCATCTCTCTATCGTTGTTCTGCAGCATTCTTACTTGTGGTGCTGACTGTATTGAAATTAATCGAGTTATTTCTAAATCTGAAAGCTTCTTTTCAAATCTGTGGCATAAATCCTCGAAATCACTATACGCTTGTACGTCCTCTTGCTTATTACTACTGTCTGCTACTGCTTTCAGTTCCACTAGTTTACCTTTCTTGGCATTATCCAATGCCTTTTTTCCAGCAAATATGTACATTGTCAATTCTTTATAATACTGAACATTTAACTCATACATTTGCTGGTACATCGATATATCCTGTAGCAATACAGCTTCATGACTAAGCAAATCTTTTTCTATGCGGTCTACATTGCTTTCAGCTTTTGCATAATTTGCCCTTACTGCTCCAACACCTCGTTTGGCTTTCTGAAATAATCCTCTAAAACCTTTTTTCTCCGGTTCAACGGTGGCATCAAGGGCAACAGTTAAATTCTTCAAAGATTCACCGATTTCGCCCATGTCATAGGTTTTAACTTTTTTCAATATGGAGACAGAAAAATCAGAAATATTTCTCTGGGCGCTAACACCGTAATTGACTATCTGATCCACGTTTGAAATATCAATTTCATTTGCAAACTGGTTTACAATTTCTTTTTCCTCATCGGTTAACATACTTTCATCTATTGTTCCGACAGAATATCCTGTTTCTGTTGGAGTGCTCTTGCTTTTCACCGATCCTAATGCAGGCATTTCATTGGTCATTATTCCAGCATTTGCTGAATCCGGTTCTAAAGAAAGGTTGTATTTTTTTCCTTCACTATTCATAACACTATCCTCTTTCTCTATAACAATATATCATTTTTTGAAAATCCTTCCTGATATTCCCGTCGTTCTTCTCCAATAAAGTCATTTCATTTAAAGCATTTCTTAATTTCTTATTTAACTCAAGGATACTATCCACTTCCATTGGTTGCTTTTTGCAGAAAACTTTACTCCTCCTAACCTTATTAGAAGTATGTTCTATATGGGCTTCTGTAATCTTAAGAATCTTGTTTTGAACATCGAGACGATTCTCCAATAATTCAATTCCAAGCAGTATTGCCATCTGATTACGCCAAATAGGGAAAGTATTTGAAATAGCAGCTGCAATTTTATCAATGAGAATCAAATTATTATCGTATAACATTTTAATCTGAGCTTGATTCTGCAACGATACAGTATGAGAAATACTTAGATCTTCAATTCGTTTTGCTAATCTTGAAAACCAGTCGTCACTCTCTGAATCTTCACCTGAAAAGAATGGTTTCTTTCTATCTTTTTTCTGTAATTCTGAACGATTACAAAGAACATGATTGCCTTCTTCAATACATTTTTCCAGTTCTACTCTACTTTCGCTAATAATTGACTCAAGATTTTCGAGAATTTTAATTTCTTTGAGTAGCTGTGCCTGTTGTAATTGGAAGTACAATGTTACCTTTTCTATGTAATCGAGAATTTTATTATACTCACTGATGATTTCTTTTTGGTGTCTATTCCTTCCCAATATAGGCATAGTTTTAAATTTAGCTTTATCCTCAAATCTTTCTATTTCAGAAATAACCTCAGAAATAGCAATATCTAGGTCACTATTACTTCTAAGTAGAAGCCTTGAAACAGTTTTAGAATAATCCTTTAACTTGTTCTGCGGTTGTACCCCTAAAAGGGTTATAGAATCATGATTTCCAACCACAATAGTACCATTGATTATCTCTATCGCTTCTTTTGCTTCTTCCGATAGATCACACACAAAATCACCCCTTCCACACGCAGCACAAACAGTTTATACTAACTTTCAGTTGGCAAACCTTCCTGCTTCATCATTATTTCCATTGCAGCAATATCGCTTGCAATATCCATTTCATGTTCCTCATATAACTTTTCCAAAATACCTTCGAAAGCACATACAATAGTGTCTAGTGCTTCCTCGATTTCTTTCTTAGCTTTAGATAAATTCTTTCCCTTAATCTGCTTCTCACCAATAGAAGCATAAGCATCTAGGAGCTTTTCTGTTGTTGGAAGATAGTAGTTTAAGAACATGCCTAATGAGTGTGCCTGGCTTGGATTAATATCAATCTCATGGAAAATCATAGAAACTATTGTTTCCATTTTTTCGAGTTTTCGTGAAACAGACTTTTCTTTAATAATCGAACCAAAATCATGAATTTTTTCAATGTATTTATTCCCTTTATCCATAATCTGATTCATTGCATTTGTTCTAGATTTCATCCTTTTTCTTTCCTCAATTTGATTTTTAAAGTAGCGGTCATACACAGCAGGTTTTTGCATATATTTATCGTAGATTTCATCAGAAACCATAAACACTAGATTATCTCTACTAAAATGCCCTTGGGGGATCAGCTTATGCTTCACAGCTCTTTCCAAATCCCTAACAATCGTAAGCTCCTTTTGCTTTGAGTAACCAGCAAGGTCATCAAGAATCTCTATGCTGCTAAAGCGTAGTATTTCATTATAAACATCAAATCTGTTTTTGTATTTAATTGTTGAAACAAATCTCATGATCAAAAGAATGTTAAGAAGCAATACAACGAGCGAAACACCAATTCCTGTTGTACCAATCAGCATATACCGTGTAGAGAAAATGGAGGCTCCGACACCGATAAATATAAAGTAAGCATAAACAATCGACAGCATTACAAAGGTTGCTGTAGCAACAAATATACCTATTACACCAGGATGGTCAAACACATAAACTTCTCTGCTGCCATCATCATGTACAATAGTTGCTAGCTGCTTGTTCATTCCTGAATAATTCTCCTTTTCTAAACCGGCAACAACTACATTTGCCACCTGCTCAGCTTGTCCTAAGTACCCTGAACTACGTGCTGGCAAAACCTCAAGTTCATCATTTACAGTTTTTTCACTTCTCGAAACCTTTTTTTTAAATATGCCCATAAGTTCACCCCTTATTTTATTTTTTCAGTCACAGAGGGCTCATGAACTTCGCCTGCATCAATTTTAGTTCCAACACTTGTAGCCGGAACTGCAAAAGAAGGCATTATGCTTGATGTGGGAGTTCCGTTTGGAAGCTCAATATTTTGATTAACCTCTGGCAAAACAAATGTATCTTCTGTTACAGCAACTGCAGGAACAGAAATTCCTGGAATCTTTGAAGCAGCAGGAGCCGGATAACTTACATCTCCCTCTGCACTATATCTGGAATTAGAATGCGATGCAGTATTGGAGTGCGAAGTGTGGCTCTGATGGCTTTGATGACTCTCATGACTACCATGATTACTATGACTGCCATGATTACTGTGGCTGCTATGACTGCCCGATCTATGAGAGCTATGAGATCTGTGTGAACTATGAGATCTGTGTTTTGCAAACACCTCAGTAGTCATTAAACTTCCCAAAATAACGATCATCGTTCCTAACATAAGTAGTTTATTACCAGGAATATTACCTTCTTCATCCTCTATCAAGTATTCAATATTTTTTATAAATTTAGGAAACATGTTATCCATTTTATTCATACACCTTTATACATTTCCCATTGGACCAATCAGTCTTATATGACTCTGATGATGTCACATAATACCGACATTCTCCATGGGGAACACCTTTCACGAACTTACCCGTCAGCTTATATCCGGTCTCTTTTTTTGAGTAATAATAGGTTCCTTGACCATTCATTTTGTCATTTTTCCAGTCGCCTTCGTATGAAGCACCGCTGCTCCAAATATATGTTCCTTGACCTGTTTTGTATCCATTACTAACTCTCCCGCTATATGTATCACCGTTGCTATACGAAATTTGAGCAGAACCTGTTAATTTTCCATCAGCCATATCACCGGAATAAGTAGTTCCACTATTTAAGGCCATATTAACTCCAACGGCTTCACCATCTTTGATTGTGAATGTATACTCACCGAAAGTGTTGATAATTTTGTAGGATCCTTCAATAAACCTGTTTTCCTCAAAGCTTCCTTGTGCAGAGCTTCCATCAGCATATGTGTAGCTTCCGGTTCCTGAAATGGAATCATTCTTCCACGAACCGTCATAAACATCCCCATTGCTCCAAGTATAAACACCTTGTCCGTCTCTGAATCCACCAGTATAATTACCAGTATACTGATCACCACTGGCATATTGCATCGTTCCAATGCCTTTAAGGGTTTTTCCGTCAGTGGCACCAGTGTAAGCTGTGCCATCAGAAAAAACAATCCTAATGTTATCAATTTCAAATTCCTTGTACTGGATTGTATAAGTACCAGTATCATTTGAAAAATCACAACTTCCAGTTTGAAAACGGTTATCTTTAAAGGTACCTACGTACTTCACATTGTCAGGACTAATATATGTACCTTGACCTTCCATTTGGTCGTCCTTCCACTCCCCATCATATACAGCACCATCATCCCATTTAAATATACCCATGCCATTCTTTTGAGAATAGTTAAATTCACCCTTGTAATCTCCTTCACTGGGAACATTGAGTGTACCAAGACCATGTATGTAATTGTTTTCCCACTGTCCTGTATAAACGGAGCCAGTCTTATATTCGAAAGTTCCATCACCAAAGAAATAACCAAAATCAGTTTCTCCTGTATAAACACCTGTAGAAAACCTGTTTTTCCCGGTAATAGAATTTTCAATTTGTCTTGTTACACGGTAATGCAAATCGTACTTACTAATACCTTCGATGAATAGCCAGCCAATAGCAAATTCCACAATAAGTACCAGAATGAGCAATAGCTTTCTATTTTTTTTCTTTCTTAGTGCCTGATTGTATTCTTCTATTGGTAGCAATTTTGGCGATTTATCAGAATCCCCAGTCAATTCACTCAACTCATTATTTCCCCTATTTTCAATCATCTTATTTTTCATATTAGTTACTCCATGATTTTAGTATATCTAAGGTATCCTTATTATCCTCTAAGATTTGCTTAAATAAATAATCCAGCATACCAGAATATATTTTGCATCTATATCCTCTTGGTTCTTTTTCCATAATATCCTGACTCTTTGCATAATTTACAACTGGGCACGTACCGCAATATGGCTGGTAAACGCAGTCGCAACAAGTAGGAATCGTTTCTAAAATACTTGATGCACAAACAGTCTTGCATACTCCATTGTTTATTATGTCTGAATAGTTACTGGTAAACACATTACCTAAACGGAAGGTATGATCGCCCATTTCATGCAGCATACGTCCTTCATCACAAGTAAAAATATCTCCATCGGCATAATAGGCAAGTTGCCCGATACTTGCACCACATGGAGATCTAAGTTCCATGTAGTTTACAAATTTCCCCTCAATTCTACTTAACAAAATTGAAGCATGATCTTCTTTTAGGAAACGTTCATTCTTATTTATTATAATCAATTCCTCTAATGCTTTCGTATAAAACGAAATGAACTCCTCAGGAGTGTAGCCTATCTCATCCCAATTTACAGTTGCTTTTCCCAACGGAGTTAAGGGTCTTAAAAACATGCTATCAAAGCCCAAATCACTATATTCACGTACAATCTCTTTAGGGTATTGCAATGCAGCACGTGTAGTCGTTTGTATAGCTCCAACCCGCAGCCCTTTTTCACGGATTCTTTTTATAGATTGTAGGACTTTATCATAAGTACCTTTTCCATCACGAAATGGTCTATTACCGTTATGAATAAACTCCGGTCCATCTATTGAAGTTGAAATGCCAAAGTTGTATTCATTTAAAAATTCCAATATTTCATCAGTTATGAGGGTCAGATTGGTTACTACGTTGTAAGCTATTTCATGGTTTCCTTTGTGAGCTTCTGCGTATAAAACAATATGCTTAATAATATCAAAATTTAACAGCGGCTCCCCACCTTGAAATTCAAAACTCAGAAAACGGGCAGGGGATTGTAAGGAAATATCAACCGCTTTCTCTGCCATCTCTTTACTCATATACAGCGACGAACAATGTTCTCCGTTATTGGCTTGACAGTAAATGCAGCTCATATTACATGCTGTAGTAACAACAAAAATATGCAGAGATGTAGCGATATTCACATGGCTCTTAATTCGTCGCATATCATGCTTTAAGAATGATGAATACTCTAGCTTCGTATCATCGTAAATCATATTCTTTTCCAGTAATTGACGTCCTAAATCCGAGTCCAGATCAATATCTTTTTTAATAACATTTTTGAATTCATCGGCAGAGACAAAAGCATGACTGCCAAAATCGTTGGTCAAAAGAATCTTATCTTCAAATGCTTTAAAATTAAAGTAATTCAGTCTCATAGTATTGCCTTTAATTCATCCCTTTCTAATTGAAATGTACCCGCAAATACTCCGCCACAAGCTTTCTTATACTTGCACATCTCACAAATTTCAGCATATCTTACTTTGTTTGAAGAAATGCTTTTTTCACATAGTGTCCAAAACGAACTTTCAACAGTACATATTGGAAAATTGTATAGTTTTACATCAACCCCATTTTGCACCATTATCCTTATAGATTTAGAAATTGAAGAAAATGCTTCTCTATAAGGAACCCAAACTTGTTCCATATTCATTCTTGCATTTCCTGTTATTTCCATTGCAATTATACTAACATATTCAATACCTGGGAATTCTTCTTTAATCAGTCTAGCAATATTATCAAAGTCATTGATGTTAAGTTTGTTTACCACCAATCTAATTTCAACCCTTATATTATTCTTTATCAATCGCTTGATTCCTAATTTAGTTTGTGCAAAACTGCCGTTTGAACGAGTTATTGAATCATGTATCCTGTCACATGAACCATGCACTGGAATAGCTACAATAGAGTTACTTGGAGCACTTTTCTTAAACAACTGGACATATTTTTCCACTGCAAATATACGTCCATTGGTTAAAAACAAGAATTCTGTATCTACAAATCTATCCTTTAAGAATTGAATAAAAGGAAAAATCTTTTCTCCAATCAAAAAGGGTTCACCGCCCGTAATAGTTAAATGAGGAGTATCAGAAGGAATATGTTTTGCCAGTAACATCAAGTCTGAAATATCTGTTTCTGCTGCATCCCTTCTCGATACCTCTGGAGACGGACACATTATGCAATTAGAATTGCATCCACCTGTGATGAAAAAGTAATTATCGTCCGATTTATCATTGTACCTGCGAACTATAACTCCATTTTCCCATATTTCTAAAACATCGTAATTATTGTACTGCTTAATTTTAGATAAATGTAAAGTGTTATTCGATAATACTGTTCCTTCTGGAAGCAATAGTATTTTTTCATTATCCACATAAATAACTGATAGCCCACTTTCAAGAAGGTCTGCCTTAACACACTCTTCATGTGCCAATGATGCAATCCTATAACCCTGTTTATATTTTTCAAGCCTTATACTCATACCGAAACACTCCCTAAAACATAATAGCTTATAAATCCAATTGTAATAAAAATTGCAAATGGGATTTTCTTCACTATTATTAAACTTTCCGTGTGTGTTGCTTTCGCCCATATTTTGATGCTCTCTATTTCATTAAGAGTAAGGCGACTTTTTAAATCTTCAGTTGATACACCAGGTAATCCTTTGGTTATCGAAGTCTGCATTAAGATGCTGGAAACTGTAGATAGTATCATTCCTTTTT
The DNA here is from genome assembly GCA_023440105.1 of Bacillota bacterium. Lineage (GTDB taxonomy): Bacteria > Bacillota > Clostridia > Clostridiales > Clostridiaceae > JAEXZL01. The sequence goes on along the minus strand of JAEXSY010000347.1, from coordinate 4,069 downwards.
TTAACTGATCTACGGCTACCCTCTCATATATGCTTCTTTTAATTGTCATCTGACAGAATAAAAGTACCAATACTAACGTATAGCTTCCAGAATTTAATGAAACAGGAACTCTTTTCACAAGCAATGAAAGTCCAACTACAGCAACAAGAGTTGGTAGCAAAAGAACTTTCTTTTTGAAAACCGGAAACCTACCAACACACCACGCAACTGACAAGGAAAAAATTCTTGCTACCCAAACATTCACATTTAAGCCAAATCTTCCACAGATTTCAAATATAATATTTATAAGAGAAATGTAAAGAATGGCAGCAATATATGATTTCAGAAAACTCAACACATAACCTTTCAGATAGTTATACGTTATCGTTACTTTTTTTGAAATAATAGCCCAAATTGAACTGATAAGTAAATAACAATAACCTGCAAAAATTGCAAAACCAATAGCAAAGAAAAGAGTAACATTGCTGTTGCCATATACAAGATAATATCTTGCTGGAAACAACATTGCCAACACAATTATTAGTTTACAATCACCACCTGCAAAGGAGTGTGAGTAAAATAGATACAAGCTGATTACTATGACCACAGTAAGATTAAGCAAAAATTCAAAAAACAAATCTCGTACAAAATATCCATAATAAACTAAATCTATAGCAATGGCAAATATAGTAAATATGGCAAGTATTTTATTATGTATGATACCGATACTTAAATCGCTCTTTGTACACAAAAAGCATAAATAAATGATTAAAAGCAAACTTGTAGTTTCTAAAATATTCATTTTATGAATTCTCGATTCCAATCATGTAGTTTTCGAATTCTTTTATTGTTTGTTCCTCGTCATATCTGCATTTCCAAAAAGTAACTATGGCATATTTCTCTTTAAATTTAACAGTTGTTCTAGCCAGGTGTTGGTAGATTTTCATCGTTTCTTTTATAGTCTCATCTGAGTATATCGACCTATTAATTTGTATTTTCTTCATTTAAAGCAAACCAATCCTTTAAGATTTCATCCTCGGTAAAAGAACTTTTACCATCATCATCTTCCACTATATCTTTATCAACAATTACACTGGTGGCCATAGCACGAGCCAATAATAACTCTCTAATATTTTTTGTCTGTTGATAAACCTCATGACGAACACTTTGAGCTAACATTTCGTTAATGAAGTCCTTCTCATTTACCTCTTTCCCAGGCTGCTTCTCTTCAACGGAAACAAAGTAGTAAGCATCATCTGCATCGAGATGCACATATGCTACATCAGTATAATTATAAGCAGCTTTTATCAAAGCAATCTTTGGATAAAGCTCTTTACAGAATTTCATTTGTTTCATCTTGAAATCTCCTATGACTTTAATATTGACACTTAAGCAAGAGCGCTGATTACTCACACATCTATTTATACCCAAGTTCAAATTTTATACATATAATACTATATTACGACAATTATATTTTACTTACAAGTGTAGGAGTTGATAATGTGAATCACAATTTAGAATTATTAGATAACCATATTAAACTTATTTACTTTTACTCATTCTGTGCAAATGAAACCACTATTGTTAGAATTAACTTTTCGTCATTAGTCAGTGTATGATTCTCTGTATTAAAAAAATATCGTCACCATTCTTAAGCTCTCTTGTGGACTGAAGAATGGTGACGATATTGCGTGTCTTATAATGTAAACAAAATAATAGCAACCATCATCTTTATAAATCCCCTCTTCTTTTAAAGCTTCTATACTTGCACTATCCAATAGCTTAACCTCTAGCATAGCTTTATCACCCTCCCTTGCGGCAGGATACTCAGTATCGGAATAATGATTACTCAGTTATTCCTTGAGATAGTGATGTATTTAAAATCAGACTAGCAGTTGTGCCTCCTTCATCATCACGAACAGAGGATTTATATACTAGGTCATTATCAAAAGGTAATGAGTGAGAAAACAATGGCTTTACTTATTACACTCCCATTTTTCAATCTGCCTTGGCAGAAAAATAGCTAAATGCACTATTTGCCACATAACTCTGCAACCTTTTTAATAGTATTTGCCGTTCTAATTGTTAGCATATCTCCAATCCCTGCGCTTGCTGTTTTCTTCCACCAGTTTGCCTTAGAATAACACTTTCTGTTAAATGACCAGAAAATAACATTCTTATAGACATTGATATTCTCCAGATTTTCCGTTGGTTCACCTATTTTCTTAAATATCACTTCTGCTGTTGCAGGTGGCATTACAAAAATCAAATTATCATAAATCTCTTTATCATCCGTGCCCCACCAGTCAGGAGCGTTTCTTAGAATATTATTTATATAATCAATATCTGCAACAAACACCGGTATTTCCAAATTGAACTTATCTTTAATCATCTTTTCAATCTTATCAGAAATATTACTTTCATATTCTTCATCCCCTGAAAATATAACATTGCCGCTATTTAGATAGGTAGCAACATTATAAAATCCTATTTTCTCAAAATTCGTTTTAAGTTCAAACATAGAAATCTTATTTTTTCCACTAATATTGATTCCCCTTAATAATGCTATATATCTTTTCATATAACGCTTTCTCCTCTGCAAAGTTAACTTTATCTGATTTTTATATTCAGCTATCTGATAATATTGAGGTTTCTTCCCTTTCTCTGTTACAGCATGTATATTAATCATTTTCAGCTTATGAAATTTTAATAATAATACGCAATATAATCCCACAAAAGTAAATACCAGTCTCTTCCTTGCTTACCTAAAGTTATATCACAAGAGTTTGTCCTAACAACTTCCTCATTCTGAATAATAGAAACAGAAACTTTAGCTTCTTTTATTCTGTAATATTTCTCTTTGATATTATAGCTAAAAGCTCTTGTCCGCTTTTTTAGCTCCTCTTTGGTAATGCTGACTTCATCTGTAATCCTATATTCATAGGTCCATCCCTCTTTAAACCGTTCATCCAGCTCATATGAATAGGTAGGCATCATTGACGGTATATATAGGAAGCCTTTCTCTGCCGCTGAAATAATATCTTTTGAAAGAATATCATAAAATTGCTCTTGATCATTCGTATAGCATGCTTCTAAGTACATATCAATTGTCTTTGTGTAACTTCTTCCACCAAAGAATAGATTTCCAAATACACATACTAAAACCAAAAAGGCAAAAGCGATTGCACTCGTAGTAGCCCTTTGATATTTTTTATTCTTAATTATGTTGCTTCCAAATATTTCACTTGTAAAGAATGAAATATTACAACCACAATTAGGACAGTATTCATAATATTCCGATATTTCTTCACTGCATTCTGGACAAATAACAAATGTCTTTATTCTTATAGACCTTTCTTTAATATTCTTGATTTTTTCCTTATTTTTAGAAATGCGGTTAACTATAGAATTAATATTCATAGAACAAGGAATGTTTACTTCATCATAATATTTTCTACCAATGGTTATACAATAAGAATCTAACTTGGAACACATTTTGTTAATCTGTTCGTTTAATCTAGTTACTTTTTTGGCCTCAGCAGCATTGATCTTATGATCTGAATGTGTTCTATCTTTATTGGAAATCAGCTTCTTATTTGTAAAAATTTCTACTGAGCTATCATCAATTTCATCATTGTTTGTATTCTTATCCTTCAAGGAAGATATTTTGCATCCACAGCACGGACAAAATTTAAGTTTATCTTTAACTTCATAGCCACAATATAAGCAACTATTAACTTTTTTAATTTCATTAAGTTGCTTTCTTAAATATGTAATTTCATTTTTTAGATCGATCGATTCTCTGATTATGGAGGTTATATCATCAATAAGAATATCATTTTTATCATTTATATAGTAGTACCCAATTTTCCTATAATCGTCAGTTATATTCTTTTCTAGTCTGGATATTTTCCCACTGGTTATTTTATCTCGAACCTTCCTATACACTCTGTTAAATTCTCTTAATCCGGACTCCATTATCCTTTTACCAATTTCATCTATAAATCTAATTATTTGAGCCACTTTCTCCTCTCCTCATTATTAGACACTCTCTCAGAAAGTCTTGTATTTTTCTTTAATTATTAAGCTT
>JAEXSY010000337.1 GCA_023440105.1 Bacillota bacterium | reverse complement strand
CCACTAATTGTTGTTAACTGCATTATCCTTGGAAGAGCAGAAGCTTATGCTGGTAAAAATGGTATAGTTGCCTCCATTTTTGATGCTATAGGTATGGGACTTGGTTTTACTGCTTCATTATTTGCAGTAGGAGTAGTAAGAGAAATCATTGGTAATGGTACTATCCTGGGATTACAGGTTATGCCTGCCAGCTATAAGCCCGCAGCAATTATGATACTAGCACCAGGAGCATTCTTCGCTTTAGGAGGGTTAATGACTCTTATTAATTATATTAACCTCAAGAGAACTAATGGCCAGGCTAAAAACTTAGAGCATGATTGTAGCAACTGTGCAATGGGCTGTGCTGGTAAATGCGGCAGCATCGATATAATAAAATAAAGGATTGAAGGTGAATGCTATGAGAATATTTACGATATTTTTAAGCTCCATGCTTATAAATAATTTTCTATTATCAAAGTTCCTTGGTATTTGCTCCTTTTTAGGGGTATCTAAAAAGAAGGACGCAGCCTTTGGAATGGGTTTAGCAGTAACATTTGTAATGACCTTAGCTTCTGTGATGTCCTTTTTGGTATATAAATTACTTGAAGTATTAAATATAGAATATTTATCTACCATAGCTTTTGTACTGGTTATTGCAGCTCTTGTTCAATTTGTTGAGATGTTTATTAAGAAGATGAGCCCAGGGCTTTATAAATCCTTAGGTATTTTTCTTCCTCTTATAACTACAAACTGTGCAGTGCTGGGTATGGCACTATTAAATGTTCAAGAAAGCTATAATCTTATAGAAAGCATCGTTAATGGATTAGGAGCTGCTTTAGGCTATATGCTTGGTATACTCCTGCTAGCTTTCATAAGAGAAAAGACAGATAATAATGAAGCTATACCAGTACCTCTTAGAGGATTACCTATTACATTATTTACTGCTGGCTTTATGTCCTTAGCATTTCTAGGCTTCCAGGGCCTTTTATAGGAGGTAGTTACTGATGAATATTAGCGAATTATTATTTCCGGTCCTTAGTTTAGGTGGATTAGGCTTAGTGTTTGGTACATTACTAGGTTATGCTTCATCAAAGTTTCAAGTTGAAGTAGATCCTATGATTCCATTAGTAAGAGAAGCTCTTCCAGGGGCTAACTGTGGAGGCTGTGGTTTTGCGGGCTGCGATGCTTTTGCTCAGGCTGTTGTAGAGGGAAATGCTAATCCCAATGGTTGTTCTGTAGGTGGAAGCAGCACTACATTAAAGATTGGAGAAATAATGGGTGTTGCTGTAGATACAGCAGATAAAAAGGTTGCTTATGTAAAATGTAATGGAGATTGTACAAGCAGCAAAAATTTATATAAATATAACGAAAAAATGGACTGTCTTATGGCCATGAGCCTTCCTGGTGAAGGTGCAAAAGCATGCAGTCATGGATGTTTAGGACTAGGAAGCTGCATTAAGGTTTGTGAATTCGGTGCTTTATCTATTGTTAATGATATAGCTGTTGTTGATGAGGAAAAATGCACTTCCTGTGGAGCCTGTGTCAATATATGCCCTAAAAATCTTATAGAGATAGTTCCTCAAAACAAGAGAGTTAGAGTTAGCTGTAATTCAAAGGATATGGGGAAGAATGTTAGGGAAAGCTGCTCTGTAGGTTGTATCGGTTGCCGTCTTTGTGAAAGAAATTGCGAATTTGGGGCTGTTACCGTTGGAAATAATTTAGCTCATGTAGACTATGATAAATGTACTCAATGTGGAGTATGTGTAACAAAGTGTCCAACAAAAGCTATTAAGGGAATAGAGAATTAATAATTGGCATGACTTATAAGTATATAAGTCATGCTTTTCTATTAGAAAGGATTAATGATATAATTTACTATTATAATTATTAGGAGTGAAGAAAATGAAGCTTTCAAATAAGGTTGCAATTGTTACTGGAGCTTCTAGAGGCATTGGAAGAGCGATAGCCTTAGAGCTAGCTAGACAAGGAGCAAGTGTTGTTATAAATTATAGGAGCAGCAGAGAAGAAGCCTTAAGGCTCTTAGAAGAAATAAAAAACAATGGTGGCTCAGCTATGGTCTATAAAGCTGATGTTTCTAAAGCTCTGGAAGCCAAAGCTCTTGTGGAGGAGGCAATTCTTCATTATGGGAGGGTAGACATACTCATAAATAATGCAGGTATATCTCATATAGGCCTATTTATGGATATGTCCTTTGAAGATATTAATAATGTTATTAATACTGACCTATTAGGAGTAATAAATACTACAAAAGCAATAGTGGATATAATGATAGCTAGAAAGGCTGGAGTAATAGTTAATATTTCTTCTATATGGGGAGAATCTGGTGCATCCTGTGAGGTAGTATATTCAGCTGCAAAGGCTGCTATTAATGGATTTACTAAGGCACTAGCAAAGGAGCTAGGGCCATCAAATATAAGGATTAATGCTGTTGCACCTGGGGTCATTGAAACAGAAATGAATTCTTGGCTTTCAAAGGAGGATAAAGGATTAATTGAGGAAGATATACCTTTATGCAGAATGGGAAGCACAGAGGAGGTAGCAAAGGTTGTGGCTTTTCTCTGCAGTGAAGAGTCCACATATATAACAGGACAAATAATAAATGTAAATGGTGGAATGTTATAGTAAATATAGAAAATAAAGTACTTATTTTCATATAGCTATGCTATATTATAAGCATAGCTATTACAGAAGCCATTGTTATAGCAAGGATAAGGAAATCGAGATGTATTATTAAACATATATAATCAATTAAGGAGATCGTTGATGAAGGATTTAAATTTTAACTCATATGTTCATAAACTAAATAATGGACTTAAGGTTATTACTATAAAAAGAGACACGCAATTAGCTTCTGTCCATATAGGATTAAAGGTAGGTGCAATATATGAGTCATCAAGAGAAAAAGGTATCAGTCATCTTATAGAGCATATGCTATTTAAAGGAACAGAGAAGAGAGATAATGAGAAGCTCAATGAGGAGTTGGAGTTTCTTGGAGGGCAGTATAATGCTTATACGGATTATAACTGTACTGTATATGGTATTACTGCACTGAAAGAGGAACTTAAAAAGGGATTAGAGCTTTTAAGTGATATGATAATAAACTCTGTTTTTGATATAGAGGAGCTTAAAAAGGAAAAAAAGGTTATTTGTGCAGAAATAAAGGCTAGTAAAGATGATATCGAAGACTATAGTCTGAAGAAAATACATGAGGCAGCCTTTGATAAAAGTCCATTAAAGCATGATGTGGCAGGTACTGAGGGCAGTGTAAATAGAATAAGCAGGAAGATGATCACTGATTACTATAAAAGCTATTATACCCCTGATAACAGTATAATCACCGTGGTTTCATCCTATGACCATAGTGAGGCTTTATCTATGATAGAGGAATACTTTTCAGATTGGCAGGGAAAACGAAAGCTTGAGGTTCCTATAATAAAAGAAAGTAATAGACCTGTAGAAAAAGTATCTCATAAACGGGACATGGAACTATCTACTGTTACCTATTTATATACCTATCATGAGATGGGTAAAGATATGGAGCTTCCACTAAAAATATTGAATATGAGATTAGGTGAGAGCTCTAATTCCATACTTTTTAGAGAATTAAGAGAAAAAAGAGGCTTAGCTTATGATGTCTATACTTATTTAGATATGAGCAAAAATGTTAAGAGTCTGTATATTTATACTGCCGTAGCAAAAGAAAACATAAATGAGACAATTAAAACTATTAATAGCTGTATAGAAGATATAAAAAGCGGCGAGATTGTCTTCAATGATAAAACCGTGGAACTGATGAAAAAGGTTCATAAGACAGCAGTACTTTCCACCCTAGAAGATCCAGCAGAGCTGGGAAATTATGTGCTTCATCAAAGCCTAGAAAATGAGGATATATATGAATATATCAGTGAGATGAAGGAATTGGAGGGACTCAGAGCTGATCATATTTACAGTGTTGCTGGTTACGTGCTTAATGAACCAACGGTGCATATTCTTAAGTCCCTATAAGGAGGATTTTGTGGAAGGAATTATTACAAAATTAGAAGTTCAAAAGAAAAATAAGAATAGGATTAATGTTTATATAGACGATGAATATAAATTTGCCTGTGATGAAGAAATAGTTTATAGATATAAGCTTAACAAGGGTAAAAAGGTTGATGTTAAGGAGCTTGAAGACATTGCCGAAGAGGATAATTTTATTAAAGGAAAGAATTATGCCTTTAGAATTATAGAAAAAAGCTATAAAACAAAAAGTCAGGTTATAGATAAGCTTATGAGTAGAGGCTATGATGAAAATAATATCAATAAAATTATGAGTCTATTGGAGGAATATAACTTAATTGACGATAATGTGTATGTAAAAGCATATATAAAGGATAACTTATCAAAGCAGGGAAAGATGAAGCTTTTATATAACTTGAAAAGTAAAGGGATTAAAGAGGACATTATACAGAGTGAGCTGAAAAATATTGATGATATTTCTTTGGAGGAAGCAGCATATAGTGCGGCTGAAAAAAAATATCTGCAGCTAAAAAAGAGAGAAACAGATTCCTTTAAGATTACACAAAAGTTATCTACCTTCCTACTGTCAAGAGGTTATGACTATGAAATAATAAAGCGGGTTAGCAGAAGGCTGTTGGAGAATCAGGGAGATTAATGATATGGATATGAGGGTTAATTATGTATCTTTAATACTGTTAGTTATATTTATTCTTCCTGTTATTAGGGGGATTGTTTATAAATATGATGTGAGATATAGCAAAAGTGAAATCAGAGGGGTAGAGGGAAGCATTGCTTTTTTGTTAACTTTAATTATTTCTAATCAAATAATAAAAAATTATATGATAAATAGTGGAAGTTTATTATATAAGTATTTTTCTAAAGAGATGTTCACATTCATTTCACAAAAAGTTTATATAATTTATTTTATTATTCTACCAATTTTATTTTATATAATTCAAAAAATAATATTATTTATCTTTAATTTAATAAACAAAGTTACCTTTTATCCTTTTATGAATTTAATAAATAAAATAACAATAAATAAAAACAATGGAATTAAAGCATTAACAGGAGTTTTATTTCAGCTGCCAAGGGCTATAAGCAACATAATAATAACAGTATTTATACTGAATTTAATCACTCAGATAAATTTGCCGTATAATCTTAATGAAGAAATACAAGATTCAAAGGTTTATTTAAGTATTACAGAAAGAGTTGTAAGACCAGCTATTAAATCAAATTTAGCCAAAGCTCTTCCGGGAATTATAGATAATTCCTTTAAGGTACAGATAAAGGATGGAGGAACTGTTACTCCCTGGGAAGATATAAAGTCTCTTAAGGATATTACATTTAATAATAAGCAGATTGTTTATTACAATGGAGTCACTTTAGATGAAGCCATCAAAAGTGATGAGAATATAGATTATACTGCTGTTAGTTTAACAGAAGACCTTGATAGTGATAGGAGCAAAGCAAGAACTCTGTATACCTATGTGGGCAGTAATATTCAGTATGATGATGCGAAGGCAGGCAGGATACTCAACAATGATTTTTCTACTGGCTCCGGGGCTATTGAAGCTTTCAGAAGTAAAAAAGGTATCTGTTTTGATTATGCATCCTTATACGTTGCTATGTGCATTGCTTCAGACCTGAAGGTCAGGATGGTTACTGGAGAGGGCTATAACGGAGTCGCCTGGATAAGCCATGCCTGGAATGAAGTGTATTTAGAAGATGAGGATAGATGGATTCAGGTGGATACTACTTTCTATAAAGGTGGGAATTATTTTAATAGTGACAGATTTAATCTAGACCATCGTAATGAACAAATAATTGGTGAATGGTAAGATGTGTTAATGAATAAAGAAATAAGCATCTCATCAGGGATGCTTACATATATTTTTCAAAATGAGCTTTATGGCTTTTTCACATTCCTTATCTTCATTGTCCATGGCCCAGCTAGTATTAAAGTACTGAAGTGCCTTTTTATTATTTTTTTTCATAGCATAACAGTATGCTAAGTTAAAATAATACTTGCTCTCTTTTTTTATTTTTAGAGCCTTATTAATCAGATCAATTGCTGTATCATATTGACATAGTTTAATAAAGCACACAGCAGAATTGTAATAGGCACTGGCTTCATTGTCTTTATTATCAATTGCTTTTTGGTATAAAGATATAGCTTTTTTATAATCTTTAGTTTTATAGCATTCATTAGCAGCATTGAAATAATCCATAATGCACTCCTTTGTATTTATTATTCTTACATATATATTCATATATAATTTGCTTATTCATTATAATAGTTGACATTAATATCAATAATATACAGAGTTAGTAATATTAATTTAAAAATAACTATTGGGTTAGCTTTACTTGTTTCAATTGGAGGTATCAAAATGACAGAAAAGTATTATATTGGTCTAGATGTAGGATCTACAACTGTTAAGCTCGTTTTGTTAGATGAAAAAGATAATATTATTTTTAAAAGTTATCAAAGACATTATTCAGACATTAAGAGTACAATTATTAAGCTTATTTTTGAGGTCTCAGGAATTTTAAAGAGAAGCATTATTAATATAACTGTAACTGGCTCAGGAGGATTATCTGTGTCAAAATGGCTGAATATTCCCTTTGTTCAGGAAGTTATTGCTTCAAGTAATGCAGTAGAGAGACTTATACCTGAAACCAATGTTGCTCTTGAGCTTGGAGGAGAGGATGCTAAGATAACTTTTTTTGATAAAACTATTGAACAGCGAATGAATGGAACCTGCGCTGGAGGTACAGGAGCCTTTATAGATCAGATGGCAGCTCTCCTTCAAACAGATGCAGAGGGTTTAAATGATATGGCTAAAGAATATAAGGTGATATACCCAATAGCCTCTCGTTGTGGTGTTTTTGCAAAAACAGATATCCAGCCTTTATTAAATGAAGGGGCCAGGAAAGAGGATATTGCTGCTTCAATATTTCAAGCAGTGGTAAACCAAACGATTAGTGGACTAGCTTGTGGGCATCCCATAAAAGGCAAGGTGGCCTTTCTTGGTGGTCCATTAAACTTTTTATCTGAGTTAAGAGCAAGATTTATAGAAACCTTAAAGCTTAGAAATGAAGATATAATATTTCCAAAAGATGCTCAGTTTTTTGTGGCATTAGGGGCAGCCTATTCTTCTCTAGAGAGTCCAGGAATCTCTTTTAATGTTTTAATGGCAAGCTGCCAAAAGATGAAAGCAGCACAGGAGCTGGAGATTAACACCCTGGAGCCTTTATTCAAAAGTGAGGATGAATATCTTTCGTTTCGAAAAAGACATATGAAGACTCAAGCAGCTAATAGAGAGCTTTCTTCCTTTAAAGGAAATTGTTACTTAGGGATTGATGCAGGATCTACTACAACTAAGGTTGTACTCATAGATGATGATTTCAATATATTATATAAGTATTATGGGAGCAATAAGGGAAATCCTTTAGAGCAAACAATCGATGCCTTAAAGGATATGTACAAGGTACTTCCTAAGGATGCAAATATAGTTGGTTCCACTATCACAGGCTATGGAGAGGGACTAATTAAGGCTGCTTTAAAAATTGACCAGGGAGAAATAGAAACTATAGCTCATTATAAAGCAGCAAAGCACTTTCTTCCCGGTGTGGAATTCATCTTAGATATTGGCGGACAGGATATGAAATGCTTGAAGATTAAGGAAGAGGTCATTGACAGCATTTTATTAAACGAAGCCTGTTCCTCTGGCTGTGGTTCATTTATTGAGAGCTTTGCAAACTCTTTAAACTATTCAGTTCAAGATTTCGCCAAGGAAGCATTATTTGCTGAAGCACCTGTGGATTTAGGGTCAAGGTGTACAGTGTTTATGAATTCTAAGGTTAAACAATCACAGAAGGAAGGTGCAACAGTAGGGGATATTTCTGCTGGTTTATGCTACTCAGTGATAAAAAATGCCTTATATAAAGTAATTAAGGTTAGAAATGAAGAGGAAATAGGCGATAAGATAATAGTGCAGGGAGGAACCTTTTATAACGATGCAGTGCTGAGAAGCTTTGAAAAGCTTCTGGGAAAGAATGTTGTTAGACCTGATATCGCTGGTCTTATGGGAGCCTTCGGAGCAGCGATAATATCCAAGGAGCGCTGTGCTTCCAAGGAACATACGGGATTACTTAGTGAAAAAGAGCTTTGCAGCTTTTCTTTTAACACTGAAATGAAGAGATGCTCCCTATGTAACAATCATTGTCTGTTAACTATTAACCATTTTAACGATGAAGAAGATTATATTACAGGGAACAGATGTGAGAGACCAACAGGAAAATTAAAACATAAAGAAGGTATTCCTAATCTTTATGACTATAAATATAAGAGGCTTTTCTCATATAAACCTTTGAAAGCAGAGGATGCTTATAGAGGGGTAATTGGTATACCTAGGGTTCTTAATATGTATGAAAATTATCCTTTTTGGTTTACCTTTTTCACAGAATTAAAATTTAGAGTTAAGCTTTCAGCTCCTTCTAATAAGAATATATATGAGCTTGGGATTGAAACAATTCCATCAGAATCTGCCTGCTACCCTGCTAAACTTAGTCATGGTCATATTATGGATCTGATTAATAAGGGAGTAAAAAGAATATTCTATCCTTGTGTAGCAGTAGAAAAAAAGGAGGATAAAAGGGCAAATAATTCTTATAACTGTCCAATTGTAACCTCTTATCCAGAAGTTATTAAGAATAATGTAGAAGATTTTAATATAAATGATGTTGAATTTATAAATCCATTTATTTCGTTAAATAATAAAGAAAAATTCGTTGATATAATATTTGAGACTTTTAAGAGCCTAAATATAAGTAAGGAAGAAATATCTAAGGCATTAAATAAAGCTATAGAAGAGGATAATACCTTTAAACAGGATATAAGAAATAAAGGTGAAGAGGTTCTGAAATATTTAAAAAGAGAAAACAAAAAAGGTATAGTCTTATGTGGAAGGCCTTATCACATAGACCCAGAAATAAATCATGGACTTCCTAACATAATTACCAGTTATGATATGGCAGTGCTCACGGAGGATTCCGTAGCTCACCTAGGAGAGCTTAACAGACCACTGAGAGTGGTGGATCAATGGATGTATCATACAAGGCTTTATAATGCCGCAGAGTATGTATCTAGAAATGATAATTTAGAGCTCATACAGCTTAACTCCTTCGGATGTGGGCTAGATGCTGTAACCTCTGATCAGGTTCAGGAGATATTACACTCTAAAAATAAGATATTTACTCTAATTAAGATAGACGAAGTAAATAATCTAGGGGCTGTTAGAATAAGAATCCGTTCCTTAAAGGCTGCTCTAGAGGACAGAGGAGATAATTATAAAAAGGTTTCAGAAGGCAGCTATGAATATTCGAAGATACCATTTACCAAGGCAATGGCAAAGAAACATACTATATTATCTCCACAAATGTCCCCAATACACTTTGAGCTTCTTCAAGAAGCCTTTAAATTCTCAGGCTATAACCTAGAGGTTTTAGATAACATGGATAAGAGTGTTATTGAAGAAGGATTAAAGTATGTAAATAATGACGCCTGCTATCCATCGATTATTGTAATAGGTCAATTAATTCATGCTTTAAAATCAGGAAAATATGATTTAAATAATACCTCTGTAATAATAAGTCAAACTGGAGGTGGCTGTAGAGCAACTAATTATATAGGCTTCTTGAAGAAGGCCTTAAAGGAGGCTGGTTTTAGCAATATACCAATTATATCCTTAAATACTGTAGGCTATGAGAAGCAAAAAGGCTTCAAGCTTTCTCTTCCCTTACTTAATCGTGCTGTAATGGCCATAATATATGGAGATTTGTTTATGAGAACTGTATATAGAGTTAGGCCTTATGAAAGGGTGAAGGGATCTGCTGATGAGCTCCACAGAATATGGGCTTTAAGAGCTAAGGAAAATATAAGAAAGGGAGATTTCAAATCTTTTAGAAAAAATACCAAAGCTATTATAGAGGAATTTGATAATTTAGAAATTATAGATAGCAAAAAGCCTAGGGTTGGTGTGGTCGGTGAGATACTAGTGAAATACCATCCTTTAGCTAATAATGACATTGTTAAGATTATAGAAGCTGAAGGAGGAGAGGCAGTAGTTCCTGACCTTATAGATTTCTTCTTGTATTGTGCCTATGATGGTGTATATAATTATCATAATTTGTATAATACTAAGACTAATTATTTTGGGTCAAAAACACTAATCAAAGCTCTGGAGTTTTATAGAAGTTCCGTGGAGGAGAATTTAAAAGAAAGCAAGAGATTTGGACATCCTGTAGCTATTGAAAAAATGGCACAAAAGGCATCAAAGGTTTTATCAATAGGAAACCAAACCGGTGAAGGCTGGTTCTTAACCGCTGAAATGATGGAGCTTTTAGATGAGGGGGTTAATAATATATTATGTCTTCAGCCTTTTGCCTGCTTACCTAATCATGTTACCGGAAAGGGAATGATTAAAACCTTGAGAAGGATATATCCCTATGCAAATATAACGCCTGTGGACTATGACCCTGGTGCCAGTGAGGTTAACCAATTAAATAGAATAAAACTGATGATGGCAACTGCCTACAAGAATATAAAGGAAGAAGCAGTAAAAGCAGAGCAGGAAGCTTGTGCAGCAGGAAAAGTATAAAAAGTGTACTCCTATTATTGACATTAATATATTTTCCTATATAATTAAATTAATAATTTATATTTAATAGCTATGAAAAAGAGGAGTAGGGATTAAAGATAAGCAGAGATTAGGGTTCCTGGCTGAAAAACCTTATTTATTGGATTTCCTGAAGGTAGCTTTAGAGCTTCTTTACTGAATTTAGTAGGTGAAGACGGCAGCCATGTCGTTACTTTATGAGAGCCCATGTTTGTGGGAAAAAAGGTGGTACCGCGAGTCTTCGTCCTTTTGGATGAAGACTCTTTTTTATTTATAAAAATAGGAGGAATAACTATGGAAGAGAAGAAAAGTATAGCAACCACTTATAATCCAAAGGAATTTGAAAATAGAATATATAAAAACTGGGAGGATAAAAAATACTTTACCCCTAAAGTGGATAAAAATAAAAAGCCATTTACCATTGTAATGCCACCTCCAAATATCACAGGGCAGCTTCACTTAGGTCATGCACTGGATAATACCCTTCAGGATATTCTTATTAGATTTAAAAGAATGCAGGGATACTCTGCTCTTTGGCTCCCAGGAGAGGATCATGCAAGTATAGCAACAGAGGTTAGAGTAGAGAAGGAACTATTAAAGCAGGGGATTGATAAAAAGGAAATAGGAAGAGAGGCCTTTTTAGAAAAGGTTTGGGAATGGTCAGATACTTATAGAAATAGAATAAGAACACAGCTTAAAAAGCTAGGTGTGTCCGCAGACTTTTCTAGAGAAGCCTTTACCATGGATGAAAATTTAAACAAGGCTGTTAGACACGTTTTTGTTAAACTCTATGAAGATGGACTCATTTATCAAGGAAAGAGAATAACCAATTGGTGTCCTAAATGTCAGACAGCTATATCTGATGCAGAAATTGAATATGAAGAAATGCAGGGAAGCTTCTGGCATATAAAATACCCTGTAATAGATAGTGATGAATATATAGAAATAGCTACCACAAGACCAGAAACAATGCTTGGTGATACAGCTGTTGCCGTTAATCCAAAGGATGAAAGATACGCAAATCTCGTTGGTAAAAAGCTGCTTCTTCCCCTTGTTAATAGAGAGATACCAATAATAGCTGATGATTATGTGGATATTGAGTTTGGAACTGGTGCTGTAAAGATAACGCCAGCCCACGATCCTAACGATTATCAGGTGGGTAAGAGACATAACCTTCCAGAAATTAAAGTTATGGACGATAAAGGATATATAAATGAGCAGGGAGGACAGTATCAGGGGCTTGAGAGATATGAAGCAAGAAAAGCTATCGTAAAGGATCTTGAGGAGGCTGGACTTATTGTTAAGATAAAACCTCATAGTCATAACGTAGGAGTTCATGATAGATGCAGCACTGTAATAGAGCCTATTATTTCTAAACAGTGGTATGTGAAAATGGAAACTCTAGCTGAGCCCGCTATAGAAGCAGTTAAAAGTAAAAAGACTAAGCTTATACCAGAAAGATTTGAAAAGACCTATTTTAACTGGATGGAAAATATTCAGGATTGGTGTATATCAAGACAGCTTTGGTGGGGGCATAGAATACCTGTATGGTACTGTGAAGAGTGTCAGGAGATAATAGTTGCTGAAAATGAACCAACTCACTGCACTAAATGTGGCTGTGATAAGCTAGTACAGGATAAAGATGTTTTAGATACCTGGTTCAGCTCTGCTCTATGGCCATTCTCAACCTTAGGCTGGCCTGAAAAAACAGAGGATTTAAAGTATTTCTATCCAACAAGCACACTGGTTACGGGATATGATATCATATTCTTCTGGGTTGCCAGAATGATTTTCTCAGGTCTTTATAACATGGGAGAAGTACCCTTTGAGAATGTTCTTTTCCATGGAATTGTTAGAGATGATAAAGGGAGAAAGATGTCAAAATCCTTAGGAAACGGTGTGGACCCTCTGGAGGTTATCGATAATTACGGTGCAGATGCTTTAAGATTTATGCTGGTAACGGGAAACGCTCCAGGTAACGATATTAGATTCTATCCTGAAAGAGTTGAAGCAGCTAGAAATTTTGCTAACAAAATTTGGAATGCGTCTAGATTCGTTATGATGAACCTTGATAGAGAGCTTATGAAGGAGAATATAAATAATAAGAACTATTCTTTAGCTGATAGATGGATATTATCTAGAGTAAATACTTTAATTAAAGAAGTAACAGATAACCTTGATAAGTTTGAAATTGGTATTGCCCTTCAAAAGGTATATGATTTTATATGGACGGAGTTCTGCGATTGGTATATAGAGCTTGTGAAGCCTGTGCTTTATGGTGAAAATAAAGAGGATAAGGGAAGAGTATTTAATGTGTTATATGAGGTGCTTTCAAACGCTCTTAAGCTTCTTCATCCTGTTATGCCTTTTATCACAGAAGAAATATATACCCACTTAACAGAAGAGGAGAGTATCTCAATAGCCAACTGGCCTATAGCTGATTCAGCTGCAATTGATAAAGCTGTTGAGGAAGAAATGGCATTAGTAATAGAAGGAATCAAGTCTGTTAGAAATGTAAGGGCAGAAATAAATGTACCTCCTTCTAAAAAGGCTAAGCTAATGATATATCCTTCTAATGACGCAAAAACTGCCCTTGAAAAGGGTAGAAACTATATTCAGCAGCTAGCCTCTGCTAGTGAGGTTGTATTCTTGGATAATAAAGAAAATCTTCCAAAGAATCTTGTTGCTGCCGTTTCTAAAGGTGGAGAATTCTTTATGCCTCTTCTAGAGCTTATCGATAAGGATAAGGAGCTGGAAAGACTAAATAAGGAAAAGGAAAAACTTCAGGGAGAGATATTAAGAGTTTCCAAGAAGCTGTCAAATGAAAAATTTGTGGCTAAAGCACCAGAGGCAGTAGTAAATGAAGAAAAGGAAAAAGGAAAAAAATATGAAGAGATGCTCAAGGCAGTACTAAGCAGAATTGAGAGCTTAAATTAATATATAAAGGTAAAACCAGCGTAATGCTGGTTTTTTCTTTAGGAATTATAATTATTTCAAGGATTCTAAGGCGATAGCTAACTGGTCAGGGCATGAAGTATTTTTTGTACCGCACCTTATTCCTTTTAATCTTGTAATTGCTTCCTGAACTTTCATTCCTTTGACTAGCTGTGATATTCCTATGAGATTTCCTGGACATCCAGATTTAAACTCCACTGTTTTTATTGTATCACCCTCTAGCTCTATTTTTATTTCTTTTGAGCAAACTCCATTAGTATAATATATCATTATGTAAGCACCCCCTAGTCATTATATAACAGCTAAAAAATTTTGAATATAGTAATTTTTCAAAAATGGATTGATTATAATATTTATCTTATAGGTGATTGAATAACATTTATCTTATAGGTGCATATATTACTTATAAGCAGTAAGTACTATTGGAGGGTAGATGGATAAGCTATATATTTGTAATACAGGCTCTGATTATATAACTGAATTGAATCTCAATAGCTACAAGGAAAAGAGAATAAATCTTACTTCCTATAATGAAAAAATTGGCCCTTATAGTTTAGATCATTATAGAAATTATCTTATAGTTATAAATAAATATAATTCTACCTTAGTAAAGATTGACGAAGCTAACCATCAGTATAGAGAATATTATGATATAGGAGCGCAGCCTAACGATATTAAGATTTATGGGGATAAAGCTTATATTTTATGTGGTGAGGGAAATTCATTAGTGATTTTTGATCTTAAAAATAACAGAACTGATGAATGTATTTATTCTGGTGTATATCCTCATCGTATTGATATATGCAGCGGACAGGGCCTAGGGATGATAACTAATATGCTTAGTAATAATTTATTGCTAGTGGATTGTAAAGATAATTCTATAATTAAAGAAATTAAAGTGAAACATTATCCTACTAAGGCGATATTTATTGATGAAGGTGAAAATGTATTAGTATGTGAAAGCTATATGGGGGCAGATAGACCAGGGATAATTAAAAAGATAAACATAAATACTGGCATAGTCTTACAGGAGTTGTCTACTGGTAATTATCCAGCTGATATAGTGTGGGACGTCTATGAAGGTGAGGCTTATGTTGCTAATTTTAATGATGGCAGCATTAGTATCATTGATGTAAGCTCTATGGAAGAGAAGGAACGGATA
>JAEXSY010000310.1 GCA_023440105.1 Bacillota bacterium | reverse complement strand
GCTAGAGAGTTAATTGCAGTTGGCGAAACAATCGGTGCTTTTAGGCATCGCTGGTAACAAGCCCTTAGAGGGCTAAAGCAAAACCACCCGCTGAGCGGGTGGATTTTTATTATATTCCTAAAATACTTATTCCATTTTTAATGCACCTAAAGGTTCCAGGTAAGGATGGACCTCTTTCACCATCTAGGTCTGTAAGAGGGTGAGAAGGGCATTCTATGTAAACCTCAGGGCTTCTGTAATGGTAGACACCCTCCAGCTCCTCAAAGCTCCCTTCCATTACAAGCTTCAGTGCTACTTTTAGCTTGTTTTCCAGGATATCCTCCTTAAATACAAGTACATCAAGTAAACCATCTGACTCAGAGGCCTCGGGAGCTAAATCAATATTTGCTATGCTGCTGCCATTTAATAAAATTACTCCAAGAGAAGAACCCTGAAAATTATATTTTTTACTTTTTATCTTGAATTCAATGGGCTGAATTTTATTAATTTGAGTTATTCCTGTAATCATATAGGCAAGCTTTCCTAGCTTTGTTTTCTTATCATCCTCTGTTGCCTCAAAAGGATTAGAAAACATTCCAGTGCTGGCCATATTCATGAAATAGCTGTCGTTGACCTTTCCTATATCCATTTTTTTAGGCGTGCTTGACAATATTTTTGTTACACATTCCTCTATGTCCTCAGAAATATTTAAATGCTTTGCCATATCATTGGCAGTTCCTGCAGGTATTATAGATATGGGTATATCAACTTTATTTCTTTTTAGCTCATTAACTATTGAATTTAAGGTTCCATCTCCTCCCATTATGGCAACATGGTGATATTCATCTAAATCCTTAAGCTCTTCCTTTAAATCTAGTTCTTCCTGAAGGCGAAGAGGAGTGAGCTGAAAATCATTTTCTTCGTAGAGGGACAAAATCTTATCTAATGAGGAGGATGCTTGCTCTTTACCAGACCTTGGATTATAAATGAGTTTTGCTTTCTTCATAATAACAGGCTCCTTTATTCAAAATGCTTTATTTTCAATATAGCATTTTCATGAGAGCTAGAAATGAATAGATTGTAAGTTTATAGTTAATATATTTCGAGATAAAAAATAACCAGCCTATGTAAGCTGGTTGTCCAGTGCATCCTTATCCATTATCCCAAGGAGTATTAAAATCCCTTCTAGGATTCCCCATACACCACCTACAAAGCAGGTGAGTATAGTGACCACTATCTGAAGGGTACCTATTTCTTTATAACCAAGATAGAATCTATGCGCTCCTAGAAATCCTAAGAATATACCTAATAGTCCTGCTATAAGCTTGGATTTATTCTTCAAATTTTCTCCTATAATAAGTGCTTTTATTAATTATATGAGAGGGTAAAGCAGATAATTCATAGCTTATTCTATTTCAGGAAACATTGAGGTTACCCTCTTTAATATGCCATTTAGGTGAGCTATGGCAGTGCCGAAGTTAGTTATAGGAACTCCTGCTTCTTCAGCCTTTATGAGCCTTGACATAAGCTGCTTTCTGTTGAAGGTACAGGAGCCGCAGTGAATAATAAGCTTATAGGAGCTTAGATTTTCTGGAAAATCCTTTCCGCTGCAGATATCAACAATCAACCCCTCGCCAACCTTTTCCTGAAGCCATGAGGGAAGCTTTTCTCTTGCAATATCCCCTTTTAAGGCATGGTGAGTACAGGCCTCAGCTATAAGAACCTTATCTCCAGGACACAGAGTATCTATAGCTTCTGCACCCTGTACAAAGGCCTTGAGACTCCCTTTATATCTTGCCATGAGTATTGAAAAGGAGGTTAGAGGAATGTCTCCTGGTACCATAGCATTGACCTTTTTAAATATCTGGGAATCAGTGATTATTAAATCTGGTTTTGTCTTTAAGCTGCTCAATATATCTGGTAGCTCGCTGTCCTTCACCGTTAGAGCTAGAGCATCATTATCTAAGATATCCCTTATAACCTGTACCTGAGGGAGTATCAGCCTTCCTTTAGGTGCCTGAAGATCCTGTGGTGCTACTAATATTACCCTGTCCTTTGGCTTAATAATATCGCCCACAATAGTTGAAAGCTCAAAGTCCGTAGGAGCATATTTAATTATGGCTTCCTTAAGCTGTCCAATATGAGCCTTATCTAAGGCACTGAGGCTTACAGAGGGGATCCCTAGTTCCTTGGCTATCAGCTCCTCTAAAGCACATAAGTATAAGGGAGAAGCTATATCAATCTTATTTATCACACCTATAACGGGAATCCCCCTTTCGGAAAGCTCCTTAAGCCACTCCCTTTCCATGTCATAGTCTTTTTCTCCAGCTACCAGTACCAATATTGCCAGATCTGTTTTATCCATAACCTCATAGGTCTTATTTATTCTAAGCTCACCTAAGGTGCCTTCATCATCTAAACCTGCGGTATCAACTATAACTACGGGACCCAGGGGGAGGAGCTCCATGGCTTTTTCTACAGGATCTGTAGTAGTCCCTGGTATTTCAGAAACTAGAGACAGCTTCTGATTGGTCAGGGCATTAACCAGAGTGGATTTTCCTGCATTTCTTCTTCCAAATATTGAAATATGAAGTCTGTTTCCTTTTGGTGTACTTATCATATATAATACCTCCTTAGTCTAAAATCTTAAATCTCTTTCTCCTTCACTTATCCTCTGAAGCTTATTCTCGCAGGCAATTCTGGCAGCCTCTTTAGGTATTTCTTTAAGAGCCTTAGCTATAACCTCTTCTCCTAAGGCTTTCGTTTCTTCATCAGCATAGTCTTCAAGATATTCCTTTAAGGTCAGCAGTGCATTAGGCTGGCATACATTGTGTATCTGTCCGTTCTTTGCCAGATGCATAAATCTTTCTCCTGTTCTTCCTTCTCTGTAGCATGCGGTGCAATAGCTGGGTATATAGCCTGAGGTGCATAGGCTTCTTATGATTTCCATGGGGGAACGATGGTCTCCTACTTCGAATTGAGGCTTTTCCTTTGGATCCTTTGTAACGGTGAGGGAGTAGCCTCCTACTCCTGTACAGGAGCCAGCACTAACCTGGGATACACCTACAGCTAAAACCTCATCTCTAAAAGCTGTTTCTTCTCTAGTGGAGAGAATTATACCTGTGTAAGGTACTGCTAATCTTAAGATTGCCACAAGCTTTTTAAAGCTCTTATCATCTACTAAATAAGGATAGTTTTCAGGGCTTACGTTTTCTGCTGGTTTTAATCTAGGAACAGACAGGGTATGTGGACCAACCCCTGTTTCCTTATCTAAGTGCTCTCCATGCATCAAAAGAGCTATGGTTTCATATTTGTAGTCATATAATCCATAAAGTACACCCATACCTACATCATCGATACCTGCTTCTCTTGCCCTATCCATGGCAGTGGTATGATAATTATAATTGTGTTTAGGTCCCTGTGGATGAAGCTCTTCATAGGTAGCCTTGTGATAGGTTTCCTGGAATAATATATAGGTGCCTATTCCTGCTTCCTTAAGCTTTTTATAGTTTTCTACAGAGGTGGCTGCTATATTTACATTTATCCTTCTTATACTTCCGTTATCAAATTTTAAAGAGTATATGGTTTTTATACATTCAAGTACATAATCTAAAGGAGCGTTAATATCGTCCTCTCCCAGTTCTAGGGCAAGCCTCTTATGTCCCATACTTTCTAAAACTCTGATTTCTTCTTTAATTTCCTCTTGAGTAAGCTTCTTTCTTGGCAGCTCCTTATTGCTATGCTTGTACCCGCAGTATTTGCAGTTATTAACACAGTAATTACTCACATAAAGAGGAGCAAAAATAACGATTCTATTGCCATAGATCCTTTTCTTTACCTCTCCAGCAGCCTCATACATTTTTTCTAGAATTCTGGGATCCTCAACATACAATAGAGCGGAGGCTTCTTCGTGGGTTAACCCCTTTAGAGCAAGGGCCTTTTCTAAAAGAGAATTTATATATTCCTCATTCTTAGAGGCTTCCTGTCCAAAGGACATAGACCTTAGTATTTCTTCATGAACTATGAAATCCTCTGCTTTGAATTCCTTGTGCATAATAACACTCCTTAAATTCACTTATTTTTTTGTGATGGCTGATTTAACATTAACCCCAGAAATTTTTCCTAGCTTACCTGTAAGAGCACTGATAGCGTCGGTAGTACCATCAACGATAATTGATATGACAGATACTCCTTTTTCCTTATAAGGGATACCCATTCTTCCAACTATTATTTCTGCATGATCATGAAGAATATCATTTACCATTGAGGAAGAATTTATATCATCCAGTACTATAGCAACTACTCCAACTCTTGTTTCCATATTAAACCTCCTATTATAAGACGCATAAAATAAAAAAAACCTGCCGGAGGCAAGGGGATATAAGGCTATATTTATCCCGGTTCCTCTTACTTAGAAACAATCCTTGTAATTAGAAAAGATACAGTGGCATCGGTTATTCACGAAGCTTTAGAGTCATCCTAAAAAACCGATAAAATGTTAAATTCTAAACTATGTCTTAATTGTATATTTAACTAAGACTATCTTCAAGTATTTACAGACAATTTATTCTTTTATTAGAAATATTGTTTGAAAAGCATGATGATAGTCCAGCCAAGGGATAAAAGAAATTAAAGTGTCTACTTTGATGTAATTGGATAATATATGAAATTTTTTAAAATTTTATCAAAAAGACACTTTATTATTTTTATTTAGTTACGTATAATATATGTATGGACGTAATTAATTTTGTTAAATAGGTGACATAAGAAATATTAGGAAAGTATTGGTGAACTTATTGAATAAGAAAAACTATTTGGAAGAATTAGATGCTTTTCTTTCTATGTCAGCCTTGAATTATAGTGAGATAGAAAGAACTGTATTAAAAGGAATTGAAGACAAGCTTCCAGTGGAAGTCGCGATTGATATTTCAAAACTCTTAGAAAACTATGAGCTTCCTTATGCAAAGATTAAGCTATACAAGTATTTAGGGGACAAGTTTGTTATTTCAAATAGCTTTCAGGAAGGCTTTATATACTATACCATTGCCTTAGATATCGCCGAAGAAAGCGGCTTTAAAGAAGAAAAGCTCTTTCTTTACAATAACATGGGAGTATGCAAGCTTAAGGAAGTGCAGTATGAAGAAGCTATTTATTACTTTAATAATGTATTGATTTTGAGTAATGCTTTAAAGAATTATAGTATATATAAGAGTAGTATTTATAATTTAGCTTTAGCTTATCATTGTGTATATAAATTTGATGAGGCCTTAAAAATAATTAATAACATGGACAACTATTTGGATAAAGAAGAGAATAAGATTATTTATTTAAAAATGAAAATTTTAGAGGCTCAGTGCTATGAGGAAAAAGGCTTATTATTAAATGCAGTAAAGGTTTATGATGAATTACTTTTAGAGGAAGATAATATTCCACCAGTTTTATTAGGGAATATTTATAATAACATGGCAAATAATATGCTTCTTCAGAAGAATTATGATAAGAGCAGAGAGCTCTTTGAAAAGGCTTATGATGTAAGAAAAGGTGAAGAAGACGGAGAAGTATCTCATGTGCTTATAAATAGTGCAAGCCTATATCTAGAAATAAATGACTTTAATGAGTTCTTTAAAAGAATAGAAGAGGGCTTGGAGCTCTGTAAAAAAGATAATGACTACGAATACATAATAACTGCTCTTTTAAAATTGGAAGCTGCTTATAAAAAGCTTGCAGATAAAGAAAAGCTGAAAGAGGTTTACTTAGAGATACTTAAGGTTTCTGAGGATAATAATCTTAGAAAAAATACTATGTATGCCTTAAACAAGCTAATAAGCATGGAGATAAAAGATAAAAATTATCGGGAGGCTTATATTTACAACAATAAGCTCAATAATTATATAGAAAATATTGTGAATAATTAAGTCCTCTTAAAAGGAGGGATGAATTTGGAGTTTTTATCGCAGGGAGAGAAACTAAAAAAGCTGAGATTAGAGCTAAACTTGAGACAAAAGGACTTATCCGATGATAAGGTTACTAGAGAGTTTATATCCATGGTGGAAAAGGGAAAAAGAAACTTCAGCAAAGGCAATGCTATAAAGGTGATGAAAAAGATTCTTTCCATAGCCAAGGAAAAAGATATCGACCTGGAACTCGATGAAGAATACATGGCCAGAGATATAAACGAGGACGCAGAGCTCTACTGCATCAGAAGAGTAGAAAACAAAGCCTCTCTAGAGGAATGTGAGAGATTATTAAAGATAGCTGAGGAGCATAAAGTACATTATGCTAAATCCAGGATATATAAGCGTATGGGAGAACTTCTGATATTTAAACAGGAAGCTGTACAGGCCTTTATAAGCTATAGTAAAGCATTGGAAATACTCAATAATAGTAATAAGACTACAGATAAGCCTTTAATATATAATAATATGGGTGTATGTAAGTTAATGCTTCTAGATTATGATGAAGCTGTATACTATTTTAATAGCTCTTTACTTGTAGCAGATTTGATAGGAAATTATTCTGTATACAATAAAGCTTTATACAATCTTGCTTTGGCTTATAGTGCTCTGAAAAATAGTAAAGATACCTTGGAAACTATTAATAGATGCATAGGTAGACTAAATAAAGATAAAGAATATAATTTATATCTTAAAACTAGAATTCTAGAGGCCTATTGCTATACAGAAGAAAATAAAAGTGAAGCGGCGTTGGATATATATAAAGAGCTAGAAGATGATTATAATAATAAAATAAACTTAAATAACGACGATAAAATAGTTTTTGCTAACTTATATAACAATATTGGATATAGTTTACTATCTTTAGATAGATATAAGGAAAGTGAGATTTACTTTGACAAATCTATTTATTTGAGAGAAAAATATGGAAGAGACTCCTTATCCCATACATTAATAATGAAGAGCATGCTTTATATTAAAACTGAGCTATATGAAAAGGCATTAGAGTGCCTAGGAAGAGGAATAGAACTTTGTAGAGAATATAATGATTATGAGTATTGGAATATGGCATTAAAAGAACAGGAAAAGGTTGATTTGGTAAGAAACGACATAGAAGGATTAAGGCAGACTTACTTACAATATATAGAGCTATCTTATAAAAACAATAGTGAAAATGCTAGAATATATGGCTATAATAAACTTTTGAGACTGGAGCTTCACTTAAATAATACTTCAGAAGCTATGAAATATAGCGATAAACTAAATGAATGTATTGAAGAAATTCAATCAGATATAAAGCTTCAATGGTAAATAAAATATAAGGGAGGGAAATTGAATGAAAAAAGCATTAGCAGCAGTCCTTACTGTTATGTTATTATTAGGTGGAATTGTTTTATTTGGTGGTGGAGAAAGACCATCTCCAGAAGTAGCTTCCATTGTAGTAACTCAACAGGCTTAATTTGGTTTTATATTAGTAGTACCCAAAAGAAAGTCCTAAACACTAATTTTAATAATAGTGATTAGGACTTCTTTTTTTTGGTTATAAATGTTAATAAATAGTTAATTGAATAAATTTTTGTAATTATAGAAGGATATTTACAATAAATGTAGAATATATATCTATGTAACAAAAAATATAAGAAAAGTTACTTAGAGGTTTAGATGTTACATTAACATTATTTTACAAAGACTAGTGTTTATTTATGTAAAGGGGTGAAACTTAATGGAGATTTTTAGTATGGTTTTTGCTAGTATTATAAGCCTTTTTATGGGCTATTTTGTCTGCGTCTTGCTACTATTTGTCTTGGGGAACAGAATGTTCTTGGGACCTAGCGAAAAAAAGCTAGAAGGAATTAGCGATGAAGAATTTGCTGATCATATTGATGAATATCTACAGAACGGTGTAGATAAGCTACAAAATCTCCGGAAACGAAAGCTTAGAATTAAGATGTCTGAATCTATTTTAGCGATTTTCATTCTTATATCTAGACATTTCGTTAAATAACTTCTTTTCATTTTTATTAATTGTAGCATCTATTTACCAGGTAGCCTTTTTTATGATAATGTCATTCCTCTTTTTATATATAATATAGGTCCTATGCTGCTTCAGCACAGGACCTTTTTTTGATTAAAAGTATACTTGGTTTGACTACTTTTTTTAAAAGATTTATATCGCAGATATCTCCTCTACATCATAGCCTGCATCCTCTATAGTTTCCTTTACTAGCTCCTCCGATACATTGCCGTCTATTACAGCTTCACCAATAGTCACCTTTGCAGAAACAACTCCTTTTAAATCCTTTAATGCGCTGTCAACTCTTTTTACACAATGTTGACAGGACATACCTGCTATCTTTACCTTTAACATTATAAATCCCTCCTAATTATTTTCTATGCTAAATTTCCTGCAGCATATTTATATTAAAGCCGGCTTCCTCTACTGCTATGACAATGTCCTCGTCGGAGGTATCTCCTTCAATGAAAGCTTCTTCACGACTCACAGTAACGGAAACAGCATTATTAACCTTGCTTAATGCTTCTCTTACCCTCTCTATGCTGCCCTCAGTATATAGTCCTTCAATAATAGCTCTCTTCTTAATCATAGATCCTTCCTCCTTTAAGTTATTTATAATAATTATACTAAATAACATTTACCAATAAATAGGATAGGAGCAATGTTAATACTATATTAAACTACACTGAAGGCTTGAAGCCTTTGAGCCTCAGTGCATTGAGAAGCACTGATACGGAGCTGAAGCTCATGGCCAGAGCTGCCAGCATGGGGTTCATTAAAGGACCTCCGAAAGCATACCATATTCCCATAGCTATTGGAATTCCTAAAACATTGTAGCCAAAGGCCCAGAAGAGATTTTCTTTGATATTCTTTATAGTCTTTTTGCTCAGCTGTATTGCTGTAACCACGTCCATTATATCACTCTTCATAAGAACTATATCTGCTGATTCAATGGCAACGTCAGTACCGGAGCCTATGGCTATACCAACCTCTGCTTGGGCAAGAGCTGGTGCGTCATTAATACCATCACCCACCATAGCAACCTTTTTTTCATTTCCCTGAAGCTTTTTAACCTCCATTGCCTTATCCTCTGGAAGTACCTCAGCAAGAACAAGATCTATTCCTACTTCTTTTCCTATAGCTTCTGCAGTTCTCTTATTATCTCCAGTGATCATAGCTACCTGCAGTCCCATATCATGGAGCTTTTTGATAGCCTTTTTGCTCCCTGCCTTAAGAGTATCAGCCACCGCTACAATACCTATAAGCTGTCCTTCTTCAGCTATATACATTGGAGTCTTTCCCTCCTCTGCAAGGCGATGGGAGGTTTCCTCTATTTCTTCAGAAAGGCTTATATTTCTTTCTGTCATAAGCTTCTTGTTTCCAAGGAGCAGTTCTTTCCCTTCGATAGTAACCTCTATACCTCTACCAGTTATAGCCGTGAAGGCTTCTGTTTCCTTAAGACTTATGCCTTTTTCCACAGCAGCAGTTACTATTGCTTCCCCTAAAGGATGCTCTGATGCCTTTTCACCGCTGGCTGCTAATAGTAGTAGCTCCTCCTCTGAGTGCTTCAGGGTAATTATATCTGTAACCTTAGGCTTACCTTCTGTTATGGTACCTGTTTTGTCAAAAATTATTGTATCAATTTTGTGTGCGGTCTCCAGAGCTTCACCGCTCTTAATAAGCACTCCGTATTCAGCACCCTTGCCTGTACCTACCATAATTGCTGTAGGAGTCGCAAGGCCTAAGGCACAAGGACAGGCTATTACTAGCACTGAGATAAATATAGTCAATGAAAATATTGTATCCTTTCCAACAAAGAACCATACTAAAGAGGATATAACCGCTAAGGTGATAACTACTGGAACAAAGTAGCCTGAGATTATATCAGCAAGCTTTGCTATAGGAGCTTTAGAGCCTTGAGCATCCTCTACAAGCTTTATTATTTGAGCTAGGGCTGTATCCTTGCCTACCTTTGTTGCTCTATACTTGATTGAACCATTTTTATTTATGCTGGCGCCATATACCTTGCTTCCTGGAGATTTTTCCACCGGGATGCTCTCGCCTGTAAGCATTGCTTCATCTATTGAAGTAAGACCTTCTACCACCTCGCCG
>JAEXSY010000291.1 GCA_023440105.1 Bacillota bacterium | reverse complement strand
ATTATGACCCTTGCCCTGGTAATTCTTATCAATAATAATATTCTTCCCTTATTATGATATTTCTTTTGTGCATATTTTTTCTATAATATCTGCTGCATTTTGGACACCATTTTCTTTTTTCAATTCTGCCATAAAAATCCTTCTATAGATAATAATATTAAGTAAGCAAAAGCGCATCAATTACCCGGCAAAAGGCAAGCCATCTAAAGCTCTTTATTCAATAGGCAAGTAAAGCTCCGCAGCTAGCTCACCTTCATTATAATAGTAGCATTCAATATCTTCGATATTTCTATGGGTATGGCCTGACTCACTAAGCCATACAGAATAAATATAGCCCCAGGTCTTTTGTACACTTTCAGTTATTGGTCCAATGACTTTGAAAACCGCATAAAGAGAGGGCTCTAATCTATATATCTCCATGTCCTTTGGGACCTGGTCTATAGCTTTAACCTCACATCCTATAATATAATCAAAAGCCTCTCCCTCTGAAAATGCACAAATACCCATAACTTCATGGGGATTTTTACATTCAATTATTTTTTCACTTTCCCTCTCCCTATTCCACCTTTGCCACAGGAGGGGAATGTCCTGTAGGTTACTCCCATCAGACTTCACTGTCCATTTCTTCCCCACCACATATCTTTCAGGAAGCCTCCGGTAGAAGGGTTTTAATCCTTCTTTATTTAATTTTAGCTGAAAGAGCATATACTCAAGGTTTATTGGCTCTCTTATGAAATAAAGTAAATTGTCTCGTCTTACCTCAGATGGATTTCTCCCATAAACCCTTTCAAAGGCTCTACTAAAGGCTTCTCTTGATTCATAGCCATAGCTTATGGCAATTTCCACAATAGATTTATTTGTGTACACAAGCTCCTTAGCTGCCTCTGTAAATCTTCTCTTCCTAACGTAATCCTTAAGAGAATCCCCTACGATACCTTTAAAAACACGATGAAAATGATAAAGAGAATAACCTGCTTCTCTGGCTACAGCAGACAAATCAATATCCTCCTGCAGGTTACTTTCAATATAATCTAATGCCTTTTTCATAGAACTGATATAGGACATATTCATCACCTTATTCTAAGCTATTGATAACCTCATCTAAATTCTCAGGTACTCTTATCCTTTTATTTCCTTGAATAAAATCATATAATCCCTGAAGGTTATTATCTACATTAATTACTCGTGCAGCTAATTCATCCATCACCTGAAAATCCTTCTCCATCCATTCCTCTATTGGCTTATTCTTATAGCCTTTCCACATATCCCAGGGCTGCATAGGAAGCTTTAATAACGAATTAGCATCCAGGATAAGATTGCATCTTAAATAATCGTAGCCCCACCACTTAAAAATCCCGAATAACTGAGGGTCAGCTAAGCCTTCTCGACACAGCTTCCAGGCTCTTGGACCTGTTATAAAATATTCTTCTGGTACATTGAGAGGATCAAAGGGCAGCTTTAATGCATCTTGCTGAAGGTCGTCCAGCTGTGCATCAACCATTACCCACTGCTGCTTGTCATGGTTCCAATATTCAAGTGCCCAGTGGTCAATATACTTTCCTTTTTCAAAATAAGCTGCAAAGCCACATCTAGCCCTAGCAGGAATACCTGCCTCTCTGCAAAGGGCAGCCGCAGCTACGGAAAAATCACGACATATTCCTATCATCTTATTTTCACTTGTCTTTTTCTCTGACACATGGGTATATCCAAGATTACTTAAGAATATAAGCTTATCCTCAAAGCTTCGTATAAAGGGCTCCTGTTTCCTCTCTTCACTAAGCTTTACTCCATAAGCCTCGGTCCAATGCTGATGAAGAAGTATATTTTGAACATAGGATACAATGCTATTTATATCCTTTGGTATATTAGTAACCATAGCTTTCATGGTTTTAATTTCCGTCATAATGTCATGGTGCCTATAAAAGTTAATATTGTTTTCCATTATAATAATCACTCCTATCATTATACTAAGTTTAGATATAGCTTTAAAGAATCATGTTCCATTTATTGTAATTATACTATCTCCTAGATAATGATGAGTGATATTTTGTGCTATTATTAGAAATCTATATTAAACATATAAATTCTTAGAGAGCTCCCGAAGCATGGCTTCATCAAGTACATATATCTTTTTATCCTTGTATTTTATAATCTCTTTTTCTTCAAGCTCCTTTATAGTTCTATTTAAATGTCTATAGGTTGTCCCTAAAAATTGAGAAATCTGCAGCAAAGAAGAGGTTATATCAATATAGCCTTTATCTCCTAGGCAATCAACTAAGTAGCTGGATAATCTATTTATAAGGGGATACACAAAATTATAAGAGCTGTTATTGATAGTGGCATGCAGCTTTTCACTTAAGGTATCTACTAAATGGCGGAGAAACTGAGGATTATCCATATAAGCTTTTCTTAAGATATCTGAAGAAATAGCTATTAAGTAGGTATCCTCCATGGCTTCAATATCACAGGTTATGGGCCTACCCTTTAAAAGCTCTAAATCTCCAATGGTGTTGAAGGGCCTATAAATCTTTAAAATCATTGCTTTGCCATTCTCAAAAAGATATGAAATTCTCACCCTACCCTCCACAAGCAAATAGTAGTATTCTAGATTACTTTCTGCTATAAAGATGCTTTCATTCTTTTCATAGTAGTGAAGCTCCATAATTTTAATTAAATCCTCATGAAAGATCTCTTCTATATTATGTTTATCAATATAAGCTCTTAAAAGCTTCTTATCTAAAATTCTTTTCATAAATCCTCCTTAACATGACATACGTCACGTCTGAATCATTATCAATATATTATTCTATTAGTAAATAATTGTAAAGAAAGAAGTGATCCATAGATGTATAAAAAGCTTTCACTTATAAATGGAGTTATCCTTGCCATAATGGTCTTTTTCAATGGAATGCTCACAGGTATAATAGGGCCCTACAGAAGTACACTTATATATTATTCCTTAGGACTTATCCTGATTATTGGAATTTCTAGAGTAAAGAAATTTAAACTTTTAAGCTTAAGAAAGCTATCCATAATATTTTATCTTCCAGGAATATTGAATCTTGTGACTATACTTTTAAACAACTTTATTATTCCTAATATAGGAGTAACCCTTGCAAGCTCATTGTCGCTATTTGGTCAGCTTATTATGTCCAGCCTCGTAGATCACTTTGGACTCTTCGGTATGCCTGTTCATAGAATAAAAAAAGAAAAATTACTAGGTCTTTCTGTAATTTCCCTGGGTATTGCATCAATGATAATTTTATAGGAGGTAAAACAATGTATATAATACTTTCACTTTTAGCAGGTGTTTCAATAGTTATAAACATGATAATAGGCGGAAAGGTGTCCCAAAGGGAAGGGATGATAAATGGAGTTTATATAAACTATTTAGTAGCTGCTGTAGCTTCCCTTATACTTAGTGCCGTAATGATACGATTCACTCCTGATTACAGCTCTTTAAGAGGAATCCCTCTTCCCTATTTTTTAGGTGGCTTTATCGGTGTTTTAACAACCTATTTGGCTAACTTAGTAGTTTCTAAATTACCAGCGGTGTATATTATACTCCTCCGTTTTATAGGTCAAATACTTACCAGTGCTATTATAGACTATGTATATTTTGAGGTCCTCTCTCCTGGGAAGATAATTGGAGGGATTCTGTTTATAATTGGAC
Source organism: Bacillota bacterium (assembly GCA_023440105.1). GTDB lineage: Bacteria > Bacillota > Clostridia > Clostridiales > Clostridiaceae > JAEXZL01. Next base: position 8,409 of record JAEXSY010000291.1, on the reverse strand, counting down.
TGATAATTAACGTAAAGATTGATGGGAAGGAAAAGGAAGAAAGGCTTAAGGTAATTGAAGAGATATAAAAATAGAGCGCACCTAATTGTAAAATTATTTCATTTATTACAAATAATTTTTTACAAACATACTGTATGTATGTTAAAATGCTTTTATAAATAACAAAGGAGAGTGGATCTATGAAAATAAATAGTTTTTACCCTGTTATTTTAACAAAGCAAGTTAAGGAAAGTTCAAGGTTTTATACAGATTACTTTGGATTTGATATAGTATATGAGGCTGACTGGTACGTTAGCTTAAAAAGTTCCAGGAGTGATATTCCCTTTGAATTGGCACTTTTAGATGCTTCGCATCCCACTGTTCCAGAGGCTTATCAAAAATCTGTTCAGGGCTTGATTCTAAACTTTGAAGTGGAGGATGTGGATCAGGAGTATCACAGACTTATTACTTCCGAAAAGCTCCCATTGCACCTTGATATCCGGGATGAAGTCTTTGGGCAGAGACATTTCATAACAAGCGACCCTAACGGTGTTCTAATCGATGTAATAAAGGTTATACCTCCTTCCCAAGAAGAAAGCACTCAATATGTTGAAGATATATGGTCAGACAAATGAGTAATAGGAAATAGTTAAAGGAGAGCTACTTTTCATGAAAAGAAGTAAAGAAGAAACTAACGAAACAATTAATCTACTTAAAGAAGTGGCCAGAAAGCATTTTACTGACCATGGCTACGGGGCTGCTGTACTGGATGAAATAGTTAAGGAAGCTAATTTAACACGAGGAGCAGTCTATCATCATTTTGGTAGCAAAAAAGGACTCTTTCTAGCAGTACTTGAGGCTGTACAGAGTGAGGTGGCAGAGAGGGTTGAAAGTGAATCCGCCATGGGCAAGGATGTATGGGAGCAGTTAATTCTTGGATGCCAAGCCTTTGTTACCACAGCAGTGGAACAAAAAAATAAGCGAATCATGCTTATAGATGGACCAGCAGTCTTAGGCTGGGGAACTTGGAGAAGCATGGATGAACAGGGCTCTATGAGGCTATTGAACGAACAGCTTCAGTTAATGCAGCAGCAAGGGTACTTTCAATCCATATCCACTGATGCCTTAACCCATATTCTCTCCGGTGCTTTAAATGAAGCTACTCTATGGATTGCACAGATGCCAGATCCAGAGGAATCTGTGGAGGAAACAATGAAAATCATTTCTATGTTATTAGAAAGATTTAGAACTTAAAAATTTGATGCTCTGGAGGTAATTCTCCAGAGCATCCTTTTTTAAAAATAATTATGCATTAATCCCACTGTCCAGGAAAATTAAGCTTCCTTAGTGGTGGAAACTTTTTATTATATTCCTCTATCTCTCCCGTTGGAAGACTATGAAAAGCCTCGGCTTCATAAAACTTTCCTTTTATGCCTTTCATGCTTCCTTCTGATAGCTCAATGCCCATGAAGGCATCAAAATTGGAACCATCAGCGGTGGTAATATTGAAGTTATCGCAGGTTTTAAAGCCTACTCTGGGATAATAATCTGGTTCACCAAAAATTATAATTCCTTTGTAGCCTTTATCTGCCGCTAGCTTCATGGTTTCCTTTAATAGCAGCTCTCCAACTCCACAGCCCTGCCATTTAGGCTCTACACATAGGGGACCGAAGGTTACAACCTCGTGGATCTCGGCTCCATCCACTACTTTTGACTTTGAATACATTATACAGCCTATAACCTCACCATCCTTTACTGCTATCCTGCTGAGCTCTGGTAGGTAATCTTTATCTGTGCGCAATTTATTGATAAGATAATGCTCTGTACATCCAGGGACATACTTATTCCAGAAGGCATGCTGTGCCATCAGCTCTACCTGATAATAGTCGTTCTCTGTTTCCATTCTAATCTCTATTTCCTCAGGCTTTAAACTCTTCTTTTTATCTAGGAACCATCCAAGCTCTAGTCTTACTTCTTTCCTCTGCAGGTCATTATTCTTATAGCAGCAGGTGTCCATTCCAATCAAGGTAAAGCCTTCATGGAGATAGAAATCCACTGCATTAACATTGCAGGATTGGGTTTCTAATATAACTGCACGGCGGCGTTCCCTTCTTGCCTGCCCCTTGGCCACATCAATTAGTGCATGTCCTATTCCTTGTTTTTGATATTCCTCTGCTACCCAAAGCTCTGTAATTCTCAAACGATTTGACCATAATTCCTGATCTGTTTCAATGGCAGCAACCAGCCTGTCCTTAACCACCACTCCCCAAGCATAAGCGTTCTCCCAATGCTCTTGATATAGCTTATCAGGAAAATCATAATCCTCTGGCCTATGTGTTACTGGCTCTTTAAAGTCCTTCTTTTCTATCTCGATGGAAAAGCCCTTATCTGTGTTATTTACAGTAACATCGTAGTATTTATCTGTGGTATATCCTATGGGAAGTATAGTATCCTTCCACTTGTCCTTTGGTAAATGCACTATCTCATATATCATAAATTTCACTCCTATATACCTTTCAACAGATTTATCTATTGAAATAATATTTTTATTTCCTCAAAATCTTATCCATCGCTTTTCCTTTGGCTAATTCATCGATGAGCTTATCTAAGTAACGGATTTCCTTCATAGTTGGTTCCTTTATATCCTCTATTCGGACACCACAGACTACACCTTTAATCAAAGGCCTCAAGGGATTAAGCTTTGGAGCTTCCTTAAAGAAGGTCTCAAAATCCACCTCTCTTTGAAGCTGAGCTTCTAGCTCTTCCTTACTATATCCTGTAAGCCAGCAGGTGATTTCATCTACTTCTGCTTTTGTACGCCCTTTTCGCTCTGCCTTATTAACATATAGGGGGTAGACCTTTGCTATGCTCATTGTATAGATATTATGCTTCATCATAATGTATCCTCCTTAAGAATCATATTCATTTTTCCAAAAGTATATAAAAGTGTTTATCTACATTTTTACATTCTATAAGGTTGAGTTTTGCCTTTTTACAAAGCTCTATAAAAAACTCAGCGTTCTGTTCTCCATTATCTTTAATTATCCCATATGAAGTATGAACATGCTTACCATATAAATCAATATCAAGCTCCACTACATATGGGCTGGGATATGCTGAATCAATCTCTCCATCCCAGATATGAAACTGTCCCTTGCTTCGTAATACCCTAGCTGCTTCCATAATAACAGCTTCCTGAACCTTATTCTTCATATACATAAAGGAATAGAAGGCTGTTACATTGTCGAAAGACTCATTATCAAAAGTCATACAACTTGCATCCATTAACAGCTTTTTAAAGCCTGTCGGTGCCTCATCCAATTCTTCTTGTCTGTTGTCTATGGCTGTTACTTGATCTTTATAGGCTTGTCCGATTATACCTTCTCCTCCACCGCCAATATCAAGTATATTTCCGCTAATGATTTTATTTATTTCTATTCTCATAGAGTTCCTCCCAAGTATAGATGAGCCTTGAACTCATTGATACCAAAGTAATATCCTTTCAAAAAGAAAGATAAGATTATCGAAATAACCTTATTATCTTTATTATTATTTTTATAATAAACTACAATTATGTAGTGAACTATACAATATCATAGACGATAAAAGATAAACTGAATTCGACCTATTAACTTACTGTAAATCTAAGGTAGAAAACTCCTTATCAAAAGTTTTTACTTTATCACGATTAAGTTCATCATTAAAAATATCAGATTCATAAAATTTTCCGCCTTTTGCAGATGACAAATATCCTGGTATTAACTCCATACCCATAAACGCTGGATAATTGTATCCATCTGAATCTGTTATCCCCCATGAAGAAGTTTCTTTAAAACCAAATTGTGGATAGTACTCTGGACGACCGAAAAACAAAATTGCACCATATCCTAGCTGGGTTGCTTTGCTTATCATATTATTTATAAGTGCTTTGCCTATACCTTGTCGTTGATATTCGGGCAAAACACTGATTGGTCCAAAAGTTAAAACCAGAATTACACTATCTGATATTCTGACCTCAGCCTTGCTGCAAATAACATGTCCTACTACAACATCATTGAGCTCTGCTACTAAGCTCAAAGAAAGAATGCCATCTCGTTTTCGTAATTCATTAACCATCCAATGTTCAAATGGACAACCGATTTGTCCCCGCTCAATTCTTCCAGGATAAGAAAAAGCAAGTTTTGTTATTTCTTCAACCCGTCGATAATCCTTTTCTTCCTCGTTTCTAATAGAAATTTCCAAAGCAACACCTCTTAATTCAAATTTTTCTATCCGATTGAGCCTATAAATATATCCAATATCTCTTCATCATAATATCATCAACAGAAATTTCTTTTTCAAAAACTCCTCCATTGGCAATAATGGTCTTTTCGCTGGCTATATTAATAGAATCGCAGGTAATCATAACCTTACTTAAACCATGATTTTTACAGCTTTGTAGGGTTTGCCTCAGCATTTCCTTTCCGTATCCCTTCCTTCTTTCATCAGGGCGTACTGAGTATCCGATATGGCCACCCCAAACACTTAAAACAGGATGATTTATATGATGTCTGAAATCAATGATTCCTACAATTTTATTATCAGACAATCGAACTGCAATATAGACATTTGATGGGACCTTATCCTTTGGACAAGTTTCTGTTGATTCCAGAATAGAGACATCCTTTATCCATTCCTCAATAGATAAATATTTTCCTAAGTTATAGCAGCCTGCAAAGCTGTCTTCATCCTTTGAAGCTAATATCTCCTCACGAAGCTTCAGTATATCCCCAGCATATTCCATTGTTGGTTTCATTAATTTGATTTCAGACATTATTACACCTCTTTCTTGAATAAATTAAGATATTATTTTTTCACTATAGGTAGGATAGAAAGGAAAATGACCTTCTAAATTAGTACTGTCCCATAAGTCCCTTATTCCAGCGAAATACCTGGGGTTCTCCAAGGGGGTTAGCCTCCAATAAAGAATTCTTGCGCCTTCAAAAAGGGCGGATATATGCTTTATCTGCTTATTATTACTTCTTCACCTTGAGGCTAATTCCTCTCAAGGCCTGCACTTTGCCGTAGCTCTTTTTAAGGTTAGAAACTTCTATGTTAATATAGACAACTAATAATTATGGATAAATTATACCATATTTTATAATTTTAGTATTTAATTTACAATTATTCAGCGTAGTATTATCTGATAAAACAATAAAGAGCTAGGACAATCACAAAAAGTGAAATTGTCCTAACTCTTAAATTTCAATATCTTTAATAATCTAACTCAACGGTTAGCTTGTCTCCGTTAAATTCTACATACTTTTCTTTATTATTATACTTAAGCACGAAGCCTTTATATGCTTTTTCATATCCCTTGTGAAGAAGCTTTGCTGTGAAGGTTCCTTCAGAATCGATGGTAAAGAGATACTCATTGTACTTTCCATCTTTATAGTCAAAGGATTCTCCGTCATCCTGATAATGGTGGTAGCTTCCTTCTCCTAAATATATATCTAATATCAAATCATCTATTACCTTTTCGCCAACATAGCTCTGCTTAGGGTAGTTCGGAATAATGCTTCCAGCCTTAATATATATTGGACATACATCTAGTGGAGCTTCTTTCACATAATAGCTGCCACCCTTCTTTTCTTCTTTTGTCCAATAATCAATCCATAAGCCCTCAGGTAGATATACTAGCTTTTGACTATCTCCTTGATTTACTACAGGGGCTACTAGGATATTTTCTCCTACAAGGAATTCATCATTTCTATCCTTCAAATTCTGATCCTTTTCATAATGTAAAATTAACGGTCTCATAGCAGGAAGCCCAGTGGTTTCTCCCTTAAAGAATAAATCATAAAAATATGGAAGAAGCTCATATCGAAGATTTACATACTTTCGATAAATATTCATTATTTCTTCCCCAAACTGCCAGGGCTCCTGACGGATTGTCCCCATACAGGAATGGTTACGGAATAATGGAGAGAAGCAGCCAACCTGTACCCATCTGGCTAGAAGCTCAGGAGTAGCATCGGAACCAAAACCTCCTACATCTGTGCCTACATAAGACATGCCGCTTAATCCCAGGTTGCACAGCTGAGGAATGGCCATCTGTAAATGTGCCCAAATACTATGATTATCCCCAGTCCAGGCAGTGGAATATTTCTGTGAGCCGCTATAGGAGGCTCTTGTTATAACAAAAGGTCTTTTCTTGTCATTTTCCTTCAAGCCCTCATAAGTTGACTTTGCCATTAAATGTCCATATACATTATGCATCTTACTATGGGTAGCCTTTAGCTCCTCATCATAGAACACCACATCCTGAGGCAGCTCTCCCCTAAAGCTAGCTGGCTCATTCATATCGTTCCATACACCTCTAACTCCCATATCTAGTAGATACTTTTGATTATTGGCCCACCAGGAGCGAACCTCAGGCTTACCAAAGTCCGGATAAACTGAATCTCCTGGCCAAACAGCATTAACATAGATTTCTCCCTCTGGGGTTGTAGCAAAGTAACCTTTTTCTACTCCTTCATCATATATATGATAGCCCTCTTGAAGCTTTACACCCGGATCTATAATGGTTACTATTTTAAAGCCATCCTTCTTTAGATCTCCAATCATCTTCTTTGGATCTTCATAGCGTTCCTTATTCCATGTAAACACCTTAAACTCATCCATGTAGTCAATATCTAGATGAATAGTATCACAAGGGATATCATTATCTCTAAACTTCTTTGCTATCTGCCTTACTTCTTTTTCTGACTTATAGCCCCAGCGTGATTGATGATGACCTAAGGTCCAGAGCTGAGGAAGAGGCGTAGTTCCTGTAAGATAGGTGTAGCCAGTAACGATATCAGTCATTTTATCACCTGCTATGAAGTAATAATCTAGGTTTCCATTATCACAGGCAAAATAATAATATTTGCTGCTTTCCTTTCCCATATCAAAATAAGAACGATAGGTATTGTCAAAGAATATTCCATATACACTATCTTTCTTTAGGGTGATGAAAAATGGTATTGATTTATACAGTGCTTTGAAGCTATCAACCTGAGGTGCTGGGTTATCGGTATTCCACATTTCATAAACATAATTTCTTTTGTTCAAAAAACCGGTCTTATCACCAAGGGCATAAAAGACTTCGTCTCCCTCTAATTCCTTTAAAATCTGAATACTATAATCCTCAGGATCATCCTCTACTTCATGTCCTTCCCCAGCCATCAGTTCTGCATCCTCTTCAGTAAGCACAATGCCTTTCTGTCTTCTTCCTCTATAGTCCTTACATAAGACCTTACCATCCTTATCATAAAAATCCACCTTAAATTCATCATAAACCTTTACAGCTACCTTTGAGGTGGTGATTACAATACAGTCCTCTTCTCTCTCCACATGGTATGAAACCTGCTTCTTTTGGAGATTTTCTATGGCCTTGGAGCGGTGCTCCTGTGATTCTAAAGCTGCAAATATATTTATTATAGACTCGCTAATTATTTCCACTTGCCCACATTTTTTTTCAAACTTAATTTCTACTATCTGATTATTTATGTTGTAATCTGTAATTCTTCCAAACATATTTAACCTTGCCTCCCGTCTATACCCTTGATTATTTATATAACCTCTGTAGCTTAATACTTTACAGCTACGCTATTATCACACTAGTACAGTCATGTACTGAGTCCTATGCGGCTGATTAAGCTATCATAAATAATAATCTCATAGTTTTACTGTAATGTAAAATAATAGATTATAAATAAGTAATAACTCATGTGCCTGTCACCATCAGTTTTGCATGTTAACCTTCGGTGAGTCAATATATTCAAAGGTCTTAAGCTCATCCCCATCTAAATCTTCCTTAAATAAATCAACAGCGTTGATCTGAAGGTTTTTATAGGTAGTGTAATAATAAATGCCTCTTTCCAGGGACATGCAGGAGGTGTAAATGATAACACTATCCTTATCTTGCTTTTTGATTATTGCTCCGCTAGGAACTGCTGCATTATATAAGATATGAAAGAATTCAGTGAAGGTGCTGGCTTCATCCTGTAAGAATCTAGAGTGACTCTTAAAGAAGGCAGCTCTTACAAACCTGGAAGGAGGATAAGAATCTCCAGGCATTCCATGTAGGCCTAGGCCACCGCCAAAGGGGCTGAGCTTCTGCTTATACCATTCTGTGTCATCCACCCAATGGGAGGAAAGGGTGATGTATTGATTTAAGTTCTCTATATGCCAATCAAAGGTTGGAGGATTGGTAAGTACACCTATTTTGTTATCAAAAACAGAAAACTTATCTCTTGTCTGCTCGATAACAATGCACTCATCCTTCTTGTCATATACAATCCAGTGGAGGGTTGCGATATCAACTCCTGGAGCAAAGGGTATGTTTACTAAATTAATATTGGCTAACGCAGATCTTACCTCTGACACTGTTTCAAAATTGCTTAACAT
>JAEXSY010000290.1 GCA_023440105.1 Bacillota bacterium | reverse complement strand
TCTGATTGCTTCTTAACTGTACCCTCTAATTCCTTTTCTCTACGAAGTGCTTCCTGGACAGCTAACTCTGTTTCTTTCTCCTTTTTGAGGATTTCTACCAGCATGGAGGTTTCAGTTACTTCCTTTTTAACCTTGTTTGCTTCTATTTCATAAGCAAGGTCAGCTATAGCCTTTGCACTTTCCTGCTCTCTTCTATAGGCTTGAACCTTTAATTCCTTATTTTTCTGGGATTCTGCTACGAAGGTTTCTGCAATAAGCTTTGCATTTTCTCCTTCCTTGAAGGCTTCAGAGGTCTTTATCTTTGTTTCCTTATTAGCCTCTGCCTCAGCAATCTCAGCATCTCTCTTAACCTCAGCTATTCTTCCCTTTCCTAAGGCCTGAAGATAACCATTATTATCAGATATATCCCTTATAGTAAAGGCTTTGATTTCAAGCCCCATCTGATTAAGGTCAATGGCAGCTACCTCCTGAACCCTGGAGGCAAACAGCTCTCTGTCCTTATATATTTCCTCTACAGTAAGCTTGGATACAATTTCTCTAAGCTTACCCTCTAATACATCCTTAGAGGTATCCTTAATGATATCTATAGTTTTGTCCTCATGACCGGTATTGAATTGCTCTACTGCAGCTAAAACAGATTCATGATCAGACCTAACCTTAATAACAGCTACACCATCAGCGGTAATTCCAACGCCTTGTTCTGTCAATGCATTGCCTATTCTTATTTCTATCTTCATGTTCTCTAAGGATATTCTATCTGTTCTTTCAAGGACTGGTATTACAATACCTCCCCCACCGGAAATAACCCTTTTCTTTAAACCAGTAACTACAACAGCCTTATCCTGTGGTACCTTTCTCCACATGGAAAGAACTCCTATCAAAAGTACAATTATTACAACAGCTATAACGATAGGTATGATGCTATTAAATTCAAATCCCCCCATAACTTAATCCTCCCTTTATAAATTTTTTAAATAATCATCTATAAGAAGACTATTCTTTTCTTTTACATAAAATACTTGATTCTCAATCTTTACTATAAATATCTCCCTACCCTGTTCTATTCTCTCTCCTTTAAGGCTTTTTGCAGCGGCGGTAAAGGTATTTCCTTTATAGCAGTAGCTTATGCTACCAAAGCTATTTTCAGGTATGGCATTTACTACTGTGCCCCTATTGCCTATAAGCTCTTCTCTCTTAGGTGAACTTGTATTCTGAGCCCTATAAAGAGGCTTCACTACATACTTATTGATTGTATAAGAAATCAATAGAGCAGATCCAGCAGATATACCTAAGCTAAAATACCAGACCCAGCTATCAATAGTAAGAAGTCCTATTCCACCAAAAACAGTAGCAAAGGAAATTATTAATATTGGCTTTAAGCCGGATAAAAACCCATCAAAGGCTCCTTCACCGCCTATATCTAGTCCATCAAAAATTCCTCCTAGAACTAAAGAAATAAGGGTATAAACTACTCCTATACAGAAGAAGACATAATATAAGACTCTCATAAATTTCACCCCTTTACATCAATATAATTATAACATTTTAACCGCATAAATGTAATAATATTGTAAATTTTTTAAATATTTATTTTTACTGTTAAAGATATAAAATTAATCCTCTATTTACAACTGTTTAACAATTACTTTAGTATTGAATATAATTATTATATGTAATAATTATAAGGGAATAACCTATGGAAAGGATAAAAACTCTTACCCCAAAAAACTATAATTTAAGCTCTGTTAGAGATATCAGCTTAAATCAGCTACAGCAGCATTATGAGCTTTACAAGCGGTATGTAAATCAATTTAATGAAATGAATGCCATGACAAGGGAAGCTTCTGCCTACCCGAGCCCCAATACCACCAATAGCCCCATGAGAAATCTAAAAAAGGGAGAAACCTATGCTTTAGATGGGGTAAAGCTTCATGAGCTTTATTTTGAAAACATGACTAATTCAGGCGGTGCTCCCAGCAATGAAATGAATAGGATTATAAATAGAGATTTTATAAACTATGATAACTTTATTAACTATATCAGAAATGCTGCTCTGTCCATGAGAGGCTGGGTAGTAGTAGCAATGGATCCTCTTACGGAAGAACTTCTGATAATCGGTCAGGATGCTCATGATGATGGTCCTATTTGGCTCGCCTATCCTCTTCTGGTGCTGGACGTATATGAACATGCTTATATGATTGATTTTGGTATTGATAGAAATGCATATATTACTGCCTTCTTAAAAAATATAAACTGGAATGTAGTAAATGATAGATTGAGAAGATATCAGGGAATGAGAACAGCTGAAGAATACAGATTCATTTAACCTAGTGGTGAATATCTATATAAAAAATATATCTCATAAAAAATTTCATTAAATAAAGCGGCAAATTTCCCGGGAAATTTGCCGCTTTTTCTGTAAATAAATCTGATGCTGTTTTTATAAAGCTCTCTACTAACCTAGTATATGGCATATAACAAGCTATCTTTTACCTTTAGTATCCTTTATCCCCGGCTCCCTTCCTGAATTTCCACGAAAGTTATAGCCGTTTTTTGCATTCATTGATGCTTTTGTTTCTGCTATGAACGCCTGCTGCCTCTGTCTTTCTCCTGAGCTTCCCATAAAAAAACCTCCTTTTTAATATTAAAGTTCTTTATGAAAAGTTTCCTGTAAGGTTAAAGGAAATCTAATAGAGGAAAACTATTATAAAACCTTGCCTACATTGTTCTGGATTTCTCACTGCACCTTTCTACGGCTTTAATCACAGAGCTTCTAAAGCCGTATTCTTCTAAAGCTGCCACTGCCTCAATGGTTGTGCCTCCTGGTGAGCACACCATATCCTTCAGCTCTCCTGGATGCTTATCGCTTTCAAGGACAAGCTTTGCAGAGCCTAGAACTGCTTGAGCAGCCATTTTATAAGCCTTGGCTCTAGGAAGTCCTTCCTTTACAGCTGCATCAGCTAGAGATTCAATGAACATAAAAACATAGGCTGGTGAAGAGCCGCAGATTCCAATGAAGGCATCCATTTGCTTTTCCTCTATAACTTCAGTTTTCCCGAAGGCTGATAATATATCCTCTATAGTATTTAGCTCCTCTTCCTCTATATTCTTATTTGGACATAGAGCTGTTATTCCTTCCATGACCATGGCAGGAGTGTTTGGCATGGCTCTAATAATCTTCGTACCCTTTCCTATTAGCTCCTCTAATCTATTAAGGCTTTTCCCTGCTGCAATAGATACTATTAGCTTATCCTTAAGCTCTTCCTTTATCTCTTCTATGACAGCCTCATAAATCTGAGGCTTAATAGCAAGTATTACTATATCGCCCCAGGAAGCTGCTTTTTTGTTATCCTCTGAAGTTAATATTCCGTAATTATCCTTTAGCCTATCTAAAGTCTCTTTGCTCCTAGCTGTAGCCATTATCTCCGTCCTTGAAAGCTTATGGGAGCTTAATACACCTTTTAGCATAGCTTGTCCCATATTACCGCAACCAATAAAAGTTAGCTTCATAATATATCCCTTCTTTCTATGTGATAAACGGTCTTATTCCTATGTTGATAATTTTATTATATATTAAATTTTAGCTATTTAGAAACATTATATATTCTAAGCCACAAAGACCTCAGGATACTAAAGCTCTATCTGGTGAAACTATAAATGAAGATATAAGAAAGGAGTGAAAGTATATGAAAGCTCCAATGCCTTTCAATGTATCTCCAAAAAATATAATTAACTGTGAGGAGTTTTTTGATGATTTTTTTAACAGCTTTTTTGTAGATAAAAGCTTTAAATTCAATTATGTATCTGGAGATTTCTCTATAGATTTATATGAAGAGGAAACTCAGTACATCATTGAAGCAGATTTACCTGGAATACCAGCAGAGGATATTCAGGTGGATTATATTAATAATTTTATCGTCATAGCAGCCTTCCGCCGGCAGCTAGAGGATAAAAAAACACTCCAAAAGGAAAAGACATATGGAGAGTTAAGAAGAATGTTTTATATGGAAAAAATAATTCCAGAAGAAATAAAGCTATCCTATAGCCATGGAGTTATGAAAATTTTTATCCCGAAAGGATAGTCCATACTTATCACTGATTAACTATACCGCCATATAAATAAAACATATTAACTAAAAGAGGTATACAAGCTGGTAGTATATTCTTAAGGGAATTTAAGAAATGCTACCTTTGTATACCTTTATTTTATCCAAAAAATAATTATTCATTATATATTTTTATACTAGCTCTTTTTTATTATAGTTAATATATGCTCCAGCAGTAGAGATAAGTATGATCAGTATTCCAATGCTCATGGATAAATAATTTAAGGAGCCTTCTGTAAGTATTGTTCTTGTCTCATATACACTAAATATAGAAAGATATTTAACCATCTCAACTTTTTCAGATAAAGAACCTATAACCTGTAAAAAATAAGAGGCAAATACCAGGGCAAAGCTTAATCCTATGATTTTCTTTGTTTTTGAAAAAAATGTTGATATAAATAAGGATAATGCAAAAAATACATAAAAAATTATTACAGGTCCAACTAAAAGCATTAACATATCCTTGATAACCAGATCATCTAAAATCCAGAGACCAGTGATAGTACCGGCTGCAACAATAATATCAAATGCGGTTATATATATAAGTGCTGCTATAATCTTAGATGTAACTATTAAATTTCTTGTTATGGGCTTTACTGCAAGAAATTCAATGGTTTTATCGCTTTCTTCCTTCAGAAGTATACTTCCTCCAAGAATTGAAGCATATAGGGAGCCTACCAGTAAGAAAAAGACAAGACCCTCTGTTTTTATCCATCCAGAAGCAGTAGATATACTAGCAATCTCTATAAGATCCATATTAAAAGCCTTTAATACATCCTCAGGGAACATTTCCATCATTGAATCAATACCTGACATGGTTTCACTGTTCATAAGAGAAGGATATATAGATAATACCATTATAAACATTCCCAGTATTACACCTGTCCATATTAAGAAACCTTTAAGATTAATTTTCAGTTCTCTTTTAACCATTAATATTCCCCTCCTTATTGATAATAGTGCATAAAGATTTCCTCTAGAGAAGGCTCCTCTATAAGAAGTCTTGAAATCTTAAGCCCCTGCAAAGCTGAAATTAAATCATCAGTGCTTCCATCATATATAAATTTAATCAAGCTTCCACTTTTAGATATTATCCTAGCTCCAAGGTTCTCTGCTATCTGATTATTATTACACTGGAGAGTAACAATAAGTATATTACTTCTTGTAAGGTTGTCTACTGTATCAATGGTAATAAGCTGTCCTTCTTTAATAATTCCTATGCGGTGACATAATTTCCTCACCTCTGGAAGATTGTGAGAAGAAAAGAATATGGTCTTTCCTTTATCTCTTTCTTCCTGGAGCATTTCATAAAAGGCCTCCTGCATTAATGGATCCAGACCGCTAGTAGGCTCATCCATAATAATAATCTCAGGATCATGCATTAGAGAAAGTACTATTCCAAGCTTTTTTCTATTTCCCAAGGATAAATCCTCTATTCTTTTAGTTATATCCAGCTCCAATCGCTCTATAAGAGAATTGGCATAATTCATATCTATATTTTTATAGAAGGAGACTGAATAATCTATCATCCCTTTTACAGTAAGATCATCATATAACTGTATCTCACTAGGTAAGTAGCCTATTTTTCTAAAAATCTCTACCTTATCCTTAGTAAAAAGCTCTCCATCTACATATACACTGCCCTCGGTTTTATTAATAAGATTCATAATACATCGTATAGTAGTTGATTTACCGGCACCGTTAGGCCCAATAAAGCCAAAAATTTCTCCCTTAGAAACGGATAATGATAAGTTCTTAACTCCTAGAACCTTACCATAATACTTAGTTAAATTCTCCACACGAAGCTGCTCCATATCCCTTTTCCATCCTCCCAATTAAATTAGTGAATACCCTATAAATTTACTATACCTTATAGCTTTATTATATAGCTTCTTCTTATAGTAGTTAAACGACTTTATAAAAATAAAAATAATAAAAACCTATGCTAAAACTGTTGTTAAGGCATAGGTTTTTGTTATTTCATTTATTAAATATGATTCTACATATCCCTGTGAACTACATCGAGATTACCAAACTTACTGAACTGGCCAAGCCATGCAAGCTTAACGGTTCCTACAGGGCCGTTTCTCTGCTTAGCTACTATACATTCACCAATATTCTTCTCTTCTGTTTCCTTGTTGTAGTATTCATCTCTATATAGGAACATAACAAGGTCAGCATCCTGCTCTATAGAACCAGATTCTCTAAGGTCAGAAAGCATTGGTCTATGGTCTGCTCTCTGCTCTGGAGCTCTAGAAAGCTGAGATAGGGCTATTACAGGGCACTGCATTTCCTTTGCTAGGGCCTTAATAGATCTAGATATCTCAGATACCTCCTGCTGTCTGCTTTCTCCGCTTCCTGACATAAGCTGAAGGT
>JAEXSY010000256.1 GCA_023440105.1 Bacillota bacterium | reverse complement strand
ATTCTTCTTGTAGGCTGGGGTTCTACCTATGGTCCTATGAAAGAAGCTGTTGAGGAATTAAATAAAGAAGGTCATAAGATTGGAGCTTTAAGCTTTGGAGATCTTTATCCTCTTCCTGAAAAGAAGCTTAGAAAATACAAGGATCTAGCTAAAAAGATAGTTAATGTAGAAATGAACTTCACAGGTCAGCTGGGCAAGCTAATCTCCATGGAAACAGGAATCCTTATGGATCACAGCATTCTTAAGTATGATGGTAGACAGATTAGCGGCAATGAAATCATCAGCAGAGTAAGAAACGAGGTGTTATAAGATGTTAGATCTTAAATTATATCATTCCAACGATGAAAACCAATGGTGCCCAGGCTGTGGTAACTTTGGTATATTAGATGCTATAAAGGGTGCAGCAGCAGAGCTTGAAATTTTACCTGAAAATCTAGTAATGGTTTCTGGTATAGGACAGGCAGCTAAAACACCTCATTACATCAGAGCAAATGTATTTAACGGCCTCCACGGTAGATCACTGCCACCAGCTCAGGCAATTAAAATGGTAAATAATGATCTTAAGATTATTATCACCGGTGGTGATGGTGATGGCTATGGTGAAGGTGGTAACCACTTAATCCATGCTATGAGAAGAAATGTAGATCTAGTTCAGCTAGTTCACAATAATCAGATTTATGGACTTACTAAGGGACAGGGCTCTCCTACTACAGCAAAGGGTCAAAAGACCTCTATGCAGTTTGAAGGAGTTCAATCAGAGCCTATACATCCATTAGCCTTAGCTATAACCGTAGGAGCTACCTTTGTTGCAAGAGGCTTCTCTGGTGATAAGGAAGGCTTAAAGGAGCTTATCAAGGCAGCAGTAAACCATAAGGGCTATGCTTTAATTGATATAATGCAGCCATGTATTTCCTTTAATAAGGTTAATACCTTTAAATGGTATAAGGATCGCTGCTATCGTCTTGATGATTCCTATGATAAGACTGATAAGGCAGCTGCACTCCAGAAGGCCTTTGAATTTGGAGATGAAGGTATTCCTCTAGGTATTATATACCAAGAGGAAGGAAGACCATCCTACAATGAGCTTCATCCATCCCTTGCTGGCGGAAAGGTTCTTGTAGATAGAAAATGGTCTCCAAAGGATGTAGAGCCATTTATAGACCAATTCCTATAAAAAATAATAAACTAAAGGGTAAATTCAATAGAATTTACCCTTTTATTTATTATAATACACAATTTAAAAATTCTTTTGTTCTTTGTTCTTTGGGAGCTGTAAAAATATCCTCTGGACTTCCCTCTTCAACTATAGCACCATCAGACATAAATATTACTCTATCGGCAACATCTCTAGCAAAGCCCATCTCATGAGTGACCACAACCATTGTCATTCCTCCTAGAGCAAGCTCCTTCATAACCTGTAGCACCTCTCCTACCATTTCTGGGTCTAGGGCAGAGGTAGGTTCATCAAAGAGCATGATATCCGGCTGCATAGCCAGCGCTCTTGCAATGGCAACTCTCTGCTGCTGTCCTCCTGAAAGCTGTCTTGGATAAGCCTCTGCTTTTTCTGCTAGCCCTACCCTCTTTAATAGCTCCATAGCTCTTTCTTCAGCTTGTACCTTGTTAAGCTTTTTCCTGTCAATTGGTGCCAGCATAATATTCTTTTTCACCGTTAAGTGAGGAAATAAATTAAACTGCTGAAACACCATTCCTATATTTTCTCTTACAGAATTAATATTCAGCTTTTTATCAGAAATGCAGTAGCCATCTACATAAATATCTCCTGAGGTGGAATCCTCCAGTCTATTAAGACATCTTAAAAAGGTAGATTTACCAGAACCCGAAGGTCCAATAAGACATACCACTTCTCCTTCTTCTACCTCCATATTAATACCTTTAAGTACATCAAGCTGACCAAAGGATTTATGAAGGTTTGTTACCTTAACTTTTTTTGCCATAATTCATTTTCCTTTCTGTCTGCTTAATTATATATGATAATACTGTAATTATAATTAAATAAACAAAGCCTACAAGTATATAGGTTTCAAAACTCTTGAAGGTTCTACCCACATAAATTTTTCCTTGATACACCAGCTCCTGGAGACCAATAACCTGGGCAAGAGAAGAATCCTTAAGGGTTATAATAAATTGATTACCTAAGGCAGGTATTGAAATCTTAAAAGCCTGAGGCAGTATTACCTTGAGCATAGCACGGCTTTTAGGAAGTCCAAGACTTCTGGCTGCCTCCATCTGGCCTGGATCTATAGCTTGTATACCTCCACGGAAGATTTCTGACATATAGGCTCCAGCATTCAGTGCTAAGGTAGTTACCGATGCTTGAAATATGCTAAAGTTAAAATCAGTGAAGCCTATGCCTTTGATAACCTGTGGTATACCATATTTTATTATAAAAAGCTGAACGATAAATGGGGTTCCTCTGATTATCCATACATACAGCTTGGATACCCACTGCAGTGGTTTTATAGTAGAAATACCCATTATGCAGGAAAAAAAGCCTAAGAATAATGCTATGAACAAAGAAAGAAGGGAAACTTTAATTGTAACCGCAAGTCCTTCAAACAGCATTGGGTATATATCTGTAAAAACATCATAAAAATTCATAGTTCATCTCCCTTACTCCATTATTTTTCATAGCTTATTAATCATATATTTAATAAGTTTGCCTCTACTTCTCAGCAATATAGTTGCTGATTATTTCATCATAAGTACCATCTTCAATAATATTTTTAAGACCAGCATTAAACTTTTCTATAAGCTCTCCATTCTGTCCTTTAAGTACAGCAAAGCCGTAAAATGAGCCCTTTACCATCTCTCCAACCATTTTCAGCCCGTTACCTTGAGCTATACCATAGCCAATTACAGGATAATCCTCTACACAGGCATCGGCGTCTCCATTTAAAACTGCCTGATACATATATGCAGAATCGTCATAATAAGAAAGGGTCAGATTATACTCCTTTTTAATTGATTCAGCAAAGGTAGCCCCTTCAGTACCATTTTTTACAGCTACAGTCTTACCCTTTAGATCCTCGTAGGAAGTATATTCTGATTTAGCAGCCACTGCTACAACCACTCCGCTGTCATAATAAGCATCAGAAAAATCATAGGTTTCCTTTCTTTTGTCAGTTATACTCATACCTGCTATCATTCCATCAGCCTCTCCTGATTGTACAGCAGTAAGTGATGCATCAAAGCCTAAGGATTGCAGTTCATATTCAAAGTCTTGATCCTCTGCAATAGCAGCTAGTATGTCCACATCTATCCCAACAAATTTATCATTCTCATCAGTAAATTCAAAGGGAGCAAAGGTAGTATCCGTTGCGATAACATACTTTTTAGTATTTCCATCTTCCTTTCCTTTAGATGAACTGCTACAAGCCGTTAAAGTAAAGATTCCTATTAATATCATTGGTAGAATAATCATTTTTTGCAAGTTTTTTCTCATTTTCATTCCCCCCACATATTAATTTTATAATTAAACTATTAAATTTTAGCATATATATTAAGAAAAATCAATATTTTTACACAGTTTAGATAAGTAAAATATCCTTCTGCAATATCGTATTTTAAAAAAATCATATTTCTGTGTTTACTTAAATATTATTGGTAAAAAAAACACCAGCTAATGCTGGTAGTTTAACTTATTAGTATTTTATTTTACAGGCTAAATAGTAAATCGTTGAACTGAAATATTTAGTTGCTCTGCTATTTCAGCCTGATGCTGTGCTGTTAGTGATACCTGCCCTATAGCCTTAGTGGTTTCATCAATACTATGAAGAATATCCTCGGAGCTGCTGCTGGTATCCCTTGTATTTTGTGCAATTGTTTCTATAACACTGAATACTTCCTGCGCTGAAGCATATAGCTCTTCAGCCATTTCCATCATGGTCTTAGCAAGGTCACTTATATAGCCTGCATCCTGATCATAGGTATCTCCAGTGTTTATTAAAAGCTCATAATCTCCCTTAACTTGGTTATCAATAAAAGCCAAAAGCTCTTGAGAATTTTTCCTTAGATTCTTAAAGGCTGAGGATACCTGACTTACTATCCCTTGAATATCTTTTGTATATGCCATGGCAGCTTCCGATAGCTTCTTGATCTCATCAGCAACCACCGCAAAGCCACTGCCATGCACCCCTGCTCTAGAAGCCTCAATGGCAGCATTTAGAGCTAACAGATTTGTTTGCTCAGCTATATCCGCAATAGATACAGCAATCTTTCCTATTTCATTTACAACCTTACCCTCGGCAATGGCCTTTAGGATTCCTCTTTCCTTATCCTCATAAATTCTGTAGGCCATATTCTTTGAGACTTCGCCTTTTTTCTTGATTTCCTCAGCTCTATTA
>JAEXSY010000155.1 GCA_023440105.1 Bacillota bacterium | reverse complement strand
GAAATAACAGAGGCAATGCTTAGAGTTGTTGAGGCCCTGGGTACTGATATAGCCTTTGAAACCTTTAAAGCAGGGCTTAAGTCCTATGAAAAAACAGGAGAGCTTATACCTCCAGAAGCCTTTGATTCCATAGAAAAAAATAAAATAATATTAAAGGCTCCTATAACCACTCCCGTAGGCAAAGGCTTTAGAAGCATAAATGTAGCCTTAAGGAAAAAATACGACCTCTATGCTAATATAAGACCTGCAAAAGCCCTTCCAGGAGTAGTCACCCCCTTCCCCAATGTAGATATAGTAATCTTTAGAGAAAATACTGAGGACTTATATATAGGACTTGAAGAAAAAATAGATGAAAACACTGTTCATGCTACAAAGGTGATTACAAGAGCTGCCAGCGAAAGAATTATAAAAGCCGCCTTTGAATATGCAGTAAAGCAGGGAAGAAAAAAGGTTACCTGCGTACACAAGGCAAATATACTAAAGCTCAGCGACGGCTTATTTTTAGATATCTTTAATGATATAAAGAAAGACTATCCTTCAATAGAGTCCAATGATCTCATTGTAGATAATACCTGTATGCAGCTGGTGATGAAGCCGGAAGCCTTCGATGTAATGGTGATGCCAAATCTCTATGGAGACATAGTTTCAGATCTCTGCAGCGGACTTATAGGTGGACTAGGTCTTCTCCCCTCCAGTAATCTAGGAGACAAGTATGCTATGTTTGAGGCAGTTCACGGAAGTGCTCCTGATATTGCCGGCAAGAATATAGCTAACCCCACAGCCTTCCTCTTAAGCACTGCCATGCTCTTAGATTACATAGACGAAAGAGAAGCCGCAGAAAAAATAAGAAAAGCAATATTCTTTACCCTAAAAGAAGGAAAGGTATTAACAAAAGACCTAGGAGGCTCCGCCACCACCAAAGAATTTACCGATTACTTAATAAATAACCTATAGAAATGTAAATCACCGAAGGCCGTACTCATGGTACGGTCTTTATTGATTTACATACTAGCTCTTATCTCTTACTTCTTAGCTCTTAGTTGCTTTTAGTTGCTCTTAGTTTTCCTTTCATTGTGTTATAATAAATAATAATCGCAAATATTACTTAGTAAGGGTATGGAGACAAATATGATTAAAGTGTACAACAGAAAAACTAAAGAATACGAAATCGAACAGGTGGCTGGAGATAAATATCTTAAATGGACCTATACTAATCCTGTAGGAAAATCCGTTATGAAGCTATTTATTAGAAAAAAATTATTTTCCTCCTTTTATGGTCGCTATTCCTCTTCTCGCCTCAGTGCTAGGAAGATTCCGGGATTTATAAAAAAGTTTAATATCAACATGGATCCCTATGAGACTCCCGACAAAAAATATCAGAGCTTTAATGACTTTTTTATAAGAAAGCTTGCAGAGGAAAAGAAGCACATAGACTCTAATCCAGATAATCTGATATCCCCAGGAGATGGACGTCTTACGGTATATACCAATATTAATATGGATAATCTAGTACAGGTTAAGGGGCTTACTTATTCCCTTAGAGAGCTTACTAAAACTCCAAGCATTTCTGGTATCTATGAAGGGGGCACCTGTATGATTTTAAGGCTGGCTCCCACAGATTATCACCGTTTTCATTTTATAGATGATGGAATATGCACCAAAACACATAAGATAAAAGGAAAATATTATTCCGTGAATCCCATAGCTCTTCAGAGAATCCCAAGACTCTTCTGTGAAAACAAAAGAGAATGGAGTGTATTTTCCACAAAGAATTTTAAGGATGTTTTATATATTGAGGTAGGTGCTACCTGTGTAGGCACCATTGTTCAGAGCTATACTCCTAATGTGTCAGTAAATAGAGGAGATGAGAAGGGCTATTTTAAGTTTGGAGGCTCAACGGTAATCTTATTCTTCAAAAAGAATGCTGTTAAGGTCCATAAGGACATTCTATATCAAAGTTCCTTAGGCTACGAAACTAAGGTGAATTTTGGTGAAGTTATAGGCGAAAAATTCCACTAGCCTTTATTTAATTATCACTAATTCTTCACAAAATTTGGGTAGAATATAGAGGGATAATTGAGAATTTAGAAATTAAAATTATTGAATACACTCGGTAAGAGGGGTGAAGGTATGTATAAGATTTTAGTTGTTGATGATGAGGAAAAAATTAGAGAGCTTATAAAAAAATATGCTGTTTTTGAAGGCAACGAGGTAGTGACTGCCTCTGATGGTATGGAGGCTATAGAGCTCTGCCATAAGGAGGATTTTGATATCATAATAATGGATATCATGATGCCTGAGCTGGACGGCTTTTCAGCCTGCAAGGAAATAAGGAAGTTCAAGGATACTCCTATTATCATGCTTTCAGCACGAGGAGAGGATTATGATAAAATCCACGGCTTTGAGCTGGGAATTGATGATTATGTAGTTAAGCCCTTTTCTCCAAAGGTACTCATGATGAGGATCAATGCAATTATGAAAAGAGTATCTGGAGGCAGCTCTGAAAACCATAAAAAGGATATAGTCCACATAGAAGGACTTACCATAGACTTTACCGGGAGACTAGTTTATATCAATAACGAAAAAATTGATATGTCTCCGAAGGAATATGACCTTCTTTTCTATATGGTAAAGAATAGAGGCATAGCCTTAACAAGAGAAAAGCTTATAAGCAATGTCTGGGGCTACGATTTTTTTGGTGACGACAGAACCCTCGATACTCATATAAAGCTTCTAAGAAAGCGTCTTGGGGAATACTCAAAATACATAGTAACCCTAAGAGGAGTTGGTTATCGCTTTGAAGCTTGACAAACTTAAGTACAATCTAAAAAATCGCAACCTCAATGTAAGATGGAAAATCTTTTCCTATTTAATAATCTTTGTATCAATACTCCTTATACTTTTATGGTTATTTCAGATAGTTTTTTTAAACGAATTTTATAAGAGAATAAAATTCAATGATATTGAAGACATAGCTAATAAAATTGAAAAAAATATAGGCAGCAGCAACCTAAGGCTCCAAGCCTACAAGCTAGCAATAGAAAATGATACCTCTATCCATATTGTAGATTCCTATGGAAATAGCCTTGTTCAATACGACTTTTCCAGAGAATCAATAATTGGAAAGCTCTCAATAGAACAGATAAATAATTATTATGCCCTAGCCAGCTCTAAAGGAGGCAGGTATTATAAAATCTATAGTGATGATAACCTAAGCGTGGAAAGCTCCTGGGGTATAGTGACTCTTATAAAAAACTCTATGGAAAGCATAGTTTATCTATCCATAGCTCAGCTCCCTAATGGTGATGAGGCCTTGATTATGCTTCACTCCAACCTCCTTCCCATAAGCTCTACAGTGGAAACCCTCAGGGTACAGCTTATTTATATAAGCATAATACTTTTGATCCTTTCCCTCTTAATAGCCTTTTTGATTGCCAAAAGGATATCAAGACCTATAGTATCCATAAATGAGGCAGCAAAAGAACTAGCTAAGGGAAATTATGATGTTTCCTTTAATGGCTCTGGCTATCAGGAGATACAGGAGCTTAATGACACCTTAAATTATGCTGCTAAGGAGCTTTCTAAGGTGGAAGGACTTCGAAAAGATTTAATAGCCAATATATCTCATGACCTTCGTACTCCTCTCACCATGATCACTGGCTATGGAGAGGTTATGAAGGATATCCCTGGAGAAAACACTCCTGAAAACATTCAGATTATAATTGATGAAGCTACAAGATTAACCTCCTTAGTCAATGATTTATTGGATATATCTAAGTTTGAGTCAGGAAACCAAGAGCTTAATTTATCAATGATAAACATAACAAGCCTTATAAGAGATATATTATTAAGATATAACAAGCTTACAGAACGAGAGGGCTATAGCTTCTCCTTTAACTATGAGGAAGAGGTCTTTGTAGAGGGAGATGAACTAAAGCTTTCCCAAGTTATATACAATCTCATTAACAATGCTATCACCTATACCGGAAGCGACAAGAGCATAGTTGTCTCTCAGGAGGTTATGGATGGTTTTGTGACTATAAAGGTTATAGATACAGGAGAAGGCATACCAGAGGAGGATATTCCACTTATCTGGGATAGATACTATAAGGTAAAGAAAACTCATAAAAGAGCTCAGGTAGGTACTGGCCTCGGTCTTTCCATAGTAAAGAAGATACTTCTACTCCACAAGGCAGACTTTGGGGTGGAAAGCACTGTGGGAGAAGGCAGCTGCTTCTGGTTTAAGATTAAAATTATTGAATAAAGGATTGTTATATGCTACTATTATATGGTAATTAAAACTTAATATATAGTACACGGTGCACTTAGGTGCTTAATAGGGAATGCGGTATGAGTCCGCAGCAGTCCCCGCTACTGTATTAGTGACTAAGGCTTCAATTATACCACTGTTAATCGGGAAGGTGTGAAGCTTATAGGATGAACTTAAGCCAGGAGACCTGCCGTTTTAAACTTATATTCAATGCTGTCTCGGAGGAAGACATAGTACAATATTTGATTATCAGACGTAATTTATTTAGGGGAATTGTAGTTTTTTTACAGTTCCCCTTTTTATATTATAGTCCGGGCATTGTTATGATTTATTTCATTATAATGCCCTTTTTAATTATCTATAACAGTTATTACAACATGAATCACTCCTCGACAAGCTCTGAATATAAGAATTATTTTTAGGAGGTGTATTGCTTCAAAAAAATTAATTCTCATAATAAATAAAAATCACATCTACAGCTAAAGTTGTAGCTAATGCAAACTAGTAGTACTGAAAAATTCAAATATTATTAAAAGAAAGAGAGTGATTCCATGAAGACCTTTAAAACAGCCACCTTAGCCATTGCATTTTTTGCCTTTACCTTACTTTTTACTGCCTGCTCCTCGGATTCTCCTGATAATAAAAAGAATGTCTCTGAAAAAGCTAATTATCCCATAACTATTACTGATTCTCTTGGAGAAGATATCACCATAGAGGAAGAACCAGAGAGTATTGTTACCCTAGCTCCTAATATAACGGAAATAGTTTACGCTCTTGGTTTAGGTGATAAGGTTGTTGCAAGAAATGATTATTCCGACTATCCTGAAGAAGCCCTAGATGCAGAAGTAGTCGGCGATTTTGCCACCTTAAATATAGAGAGAATAGTAGAGCTTGACCCTGATGTAGTTATCGCTTCCACCTTTTTTGATGAGGATATGCAGGCAAAGTTCCAAGAAGTAGGAATTCAGGTTATAACATTATACGACAGCACAAGCTTTGATGGAGTTTATACTTCTATAGAAACCTTAGGTAAAGTATTTAACGTTGAAGATAAAGCCTCAGATATAACTGAGGAGATTAAGGAACAGATAGCTGAGGTGGAAGAAAATGTAAAAGAGGAAGAAAAGCCAACGGTTTATTATGTGGTAGGTTTTGGCCAGGGAGGAGATTATACTGCCACAGGAGATACTTTCATTAATGAGATGCTTACTATGGCTGGAGGAGACAATATTGCTAAGGATTCTGCCGGCTGGACTTACAGCAAGGAACTTCTTATTGAAAAGGATCCCGAAATAATAATACTTCCAGAATACTTTTTTGAGGAATTTATATCTTCTGAAGACTACAAGGAGCTATCAGCAGTTAAAAATAATAAGGTTTATACAATAGATGCTAATTTACTAGAAAGACAGGGCCCAAGGTCAGGATTAGGGGTAAAAGAAATAGCTGCGATTCTCCATCCTGAGCTATTTAAATAAGCTCATCTTTACTGATAGTTTAAAGAATATACCAATAAAAAGTTTAATACTAATAGTTTACTCAATAAATATTAGCTAAAGATAAAGGAGTGTGTTACGTGTTGATAGTTGTAGCAGGAATGATAGGAGCTGGAAAGACCTCACTGACTAAGATAATCAGTGAAGAATTTGGTGGACTTGCTTATTATGAAGAGGCTGACTCTGAAATATTGAATAAATTTTACACGGCACCAGAGGAAGAAGCCCAAGCTAAAAGATATCCCTTTCTTCTTCAATTAGAATTTTTATGCAGCAGGTACTCAATGATAAAAAAGTGCTTATTAGAAGGGGCTAATCCTAGGATAAATGTGCTAGATAGGTCAATTTATGAGGATGAATATTTTATGGAGATAAACCACCGTCTAGGACGTATCTCAGAAATGGAAGCTTATTTATATAGACGGCTGCTTCATAATATGCTGGAGGAAATAGAATGTCTTCCTAAAAAAGCCCCTGATGTTTGCATTTACTTAAGCGGCTCCTTTAAGACCTTTATAGATAGAATAACTGCAAGAAATAGAAATTTTGAAAAGCTGGATAAAAAAACAGAAAGCTATTTTTATTCTCTTTGGGAATCCTATGATAAATGGATTGAGGAATCCTACAAGGCTAGTCCTGTTATTACCGTAGATATCGACAAGGTAGACTTTGTTAATAAACCAGGAGATAAAGAGTATATATTAAAGCTTATTAGAGAAGAGCTCTTAGCTCAGGCAGTGATATAATTTATAGTTACCTGAGCCTTTCACCACAATAAGGGCAGAACTGAAAATCTCCCTCTACAGCCCTATGGCACCTTGGGCACTGATTTTCATGAGAATGATATGAGGAAGTCTCCTTAAGATCCCAGTAGGTAAGGACTTCCTTATAGCCCTTTTCTATGGCTTCTCCTTTTTCCTTTGGTATTTCATATACAATATGGCAGCTATCACATACAGCTAAATACTTAATGTTCCACTTAAACAGCGGTAAAAAGAAGAAATGGAAGTAGCTATAGGACTTTACTCCCCTTAGAAACTGAATATTACATTCTTTACATCTCGTCTCTACCCTTCCCAGATCCTTTTCCTTTTGAGATATACCAAATATACCTATAAAAAACATAAACTCTCCACCCCTAGTATAAATCTATTAAACAATTATAGACCCATATAAAAACTTTTACAATGAAATTTGATTAAACCCCATTATTTTCATATAATTATTATATAAGGTAAATTTACTAGTTATAAGCATATGATGATAGAATATTATGGAAAGGGTAAAGTATGATGATTTCTATGTTTTCATTATACCAGGTGATTTTATGGCAAAGCTATTTAGTAGTATAAAGGTTAAAAATCTAGAGCTTGAAAACCGCATAGTTATGGCTCCTATGTGTATGAACTCTTCTGATGAGGAAGGGCACAGCACTGATTGGCACTATGTTCATTATGGTGCAAGAGCTATAGGAGGCAGCGGCCTTATTATAGTGGAAGCAACAGGAGTTGAAAATAGAGGCAGAATATTAGACAGAGACTTAGGTATATGGAATGACTCACATATCCCTGGCTTAAAAAGAATAGTAGAGGTATGTCATGAAAATAATAGAAAGGTAGCTATACAGCTTGGACATGCCGGGAGAAAGGCTTTGATTCCTAACGAAGAGCCTATAGGACCTTCTCCAATTCCTTTTGATAAGAGCTTTAGAACTCCAAAGGAAATGACTCATGAAGATATAAAAATAGTTGTCAATGCCTTTAAGGAAGGTGCGAGGCGGTCTCTAGAAGCAGGCTTTGACGCTGTAGAAATCCATGGTGCCCATGGCTATCTTATCAATGAATTTTTATCCCCACTAGCAAACATAAGAGCCGATGAATATGGCGGCAGCCTTGAAAATAGAGCAAGACTTATGGTGGAGATAATAAGAGCTGTAAAGGAAGTATGGCCTGAGGATAAAGCTCTTTTATTAAGACTTTCAGCAGAGGAGTTTGCAGAAGGAGGTCATCATATAGAGGAAACCATAAAAGTGGCAGAAATAGCTAAGGCAGAGGGAATAGATATCATTGATGTGAGCAGTGGTGCAGTAGTTAATACACCTATAGATGTCTTTGCCGGCTATCAGGTTCCATATGCAGAAGCAATAAAAAAAGCCGTGGATATTCCAGTAATTGCTGGCGGTCTCATCGGCAGCCCAGAAATGGCAGAAGAGATACTTAAAAATAATAGAGCAGACCTAGTATTCTTAGGTAGGCAGCTTTTAAGAGAGCCCTACTGGCCTCTAAGAGCAGCTTATGAATTAGGTGTAGATTTAGAATATCCTCATCAATACGAAAGAGGACGTTATAGAAGATAAACTAAAAGCTGAGGCATGGGAACTTAATTGTTCCGCCTCAGCTTTTTTTTAGAACCACAGCTCATTTTCCTCTGTTATTAAAGCAGTTACCTTCATATCAAAGGGCTCTAAAGGAAGCTTATCTACCCTCTGCAGCTCATAGGAAAGAGCTATCTTAGGAACGCTAGCTTTAACCTCTGATAAAAATTTGTCGTAATATCCTCCTCCATAGCCTATCCTTCCTCCAAGGTTATCAAAGGCCACTCCAGGAGTTATTATTAAGTCTATTTCCTGAGGCTTTAAGGTCTCTGCTTCAGGAGAAGGCTCTAATATACCATAAAGGCCAGGGTACATATCCTCTAGATTCCTTATAACCTTAGCCTCCATGAGGTTTTTCTCTTTATTTATCCAGGGAACAGCTACAACCTTCCCCTTCCTTAGAGCATCTTCAATAAGCCTTAAGGTATCTACCTCGCTACCAAAGCTGATAAAGGTGAAGAGTACCCTTGCCTCTTTGTAGGCTTTGAGATTTTTTACCTTAGTAAATATTTTCTCATCGTAAGAGTTCTTTTCACTGGCAGAGAGCTTATCTCTTTTTTCTATAATGATCTTTCTTATTTCCTTTTTAGTTTTCATATGACCATCTCCTGTAATAAAAGGCTACTCATATTATAATGAATAGCCAATTTATAATCTAATCTCTTAATACATAGTAATAGGCTGCTCCTACAAAAAGTCCGCCTCCAATGATATTTCCTATGGTTACCACGGAAAGGTTATATAGAAATCCTCCTAGAGTCACTCCTGCAGTGTGAGGAATTAAATATGCTGTAGTAAGGAGAGTCATGTTTGCAACGCTATGCTC
>JAEXSY010000110.1 GCA_023440105.1 Bacillota bacterium | reverse complement strand
GAGCCTTCCTGATAGAACTATTCTAGAACCGGATTGGGCTCTGCAGCATCCTTTAGATTATATTGAGGTCTTAGAAAGTACAGTTCCAGAGGTTGTAAGGCTTTCTGGAATAGACAAGGATCAGGTTATAGGACTTGCTATAGATTTTACTGCCTGCACCATGTTGCCCGTAGATAAAAATGGTAGACCTTTATGCTTAAGGGAAGATTTAAAAGAAAATCCACATTCCTGGATTAAGCTATGGAAGCATCATGCAGCTCAATATGAAGCCAATAAGCTCAACCAGGCTGCAGAGGAAAGAGGTGAGGAATTCCTGAAGAGATATGGCGGCAGGATTTCCTCTGAGTGGATGTTCCCGAAAATAATGCAGATTCTAGATGAAGCTCCTGAGATTTATAAGGAAGCGGCAGCTTTTATGGAGGCTACTGACTGGGTTACTTTGGAGCTCTGCGGAGAGCTTAAGAGAAACAGCTGTACTGCAGGCTATAAAGCTATGTGGAATAAAAAAGAAGGCTATCCTTCTAGGGAGTTTTTTAAAGCTCTAGACCCAAGACTTGAAAATGTAGTGGAAGAAAAGCTTTCAGGAGAAATTTATTCTTTAGGCCAGAAGGCAGGTGAGCTCACAGAAAAAATGGCCGATAGGATAGGGCTTAATCCTGGCACTGCCGTGGGGATAGCAAATGTTGATGCTCATGTATCTCTTCCTGCTGTGGGAATCACAGAGCCAGGGAAGCTGCTCATGATTATCGGTACATCTACCTGCAATATCCTCCTAGGAGAGGAAGAAAAAATAGTTCCTGGTATGTGTGGTGTGGTAGAGGATGGAGTGCTCCCTGGCTTTTATGGCTATGAAGCGGGACAATCCTGTGTAGGGGATCATTTTCAGTGGTTGGTGGATCAGTGCATACCTCCCTATGCCTATGAGGAAGCGGATAGAAGAGGACTGGGGATTCATGAATATCTTACTGAAGAGGCTTCTAAGCTTCGTCCTGGAGAAAGCGGTCTATTGTCACTGGATTGGTGGAATGGAAACCGTTCTGTACTGGTAGACGTTGATTTAACAGGAATGCTTCTAGGACTTACCCTCGCTACAAAGCCGGAGGAGATTTACAGGGCCTTGATTGAAGCCATAGCCTATGGTCAAAACAGGATTATTGAAGCCTTTGAAGCTTCAGGAGTTCCTGTTAATGAGCTCTATGCCTGTGGAGGAATTGCCTGGAAGAATAAATTAATGATGCAGATTTATGCCGACGTTACTAATAAGCCTATAAAAATATCCGCTTCAGATCAGACCCCAGCCCTGGGAGCAGCTATGTTTGGAGCAGTAGCTGCTGGAAGTGAAAAAGGAGGCTATGATTCCATTTTTGATGCTGCTAAGGTTATGGGCAAGGTAAAGGAAGAGTTTTATACTCCCATACCTGAAAACGTTGAAGTTTATAAAAAGCTGTATAATGAATATAAAATCCTCCACGATTACTTTGGCAGGGGAGAGAATGACGTTATGAAAAGGCTCAAGGCTATAAAGTCTAATGCTAAAAAAAGATTGCTGTTGGAGCCTGCTGAGATAATAAGTAAATAGACAAGTATACAAGGAGGAGCTATGGTAGAAGAATTAAAGCAGCAGGTTTATCTGGCTAACATGGAGCTTGTTCAAAAGAATATGGTGATATATACCTGGGGAAATGTCAGCGGTATTGACAGAGAGCAAGGACTTATAGTTATAAAGCCTAGCGGTGTAGCTTATGAGGAATTGAATGTTGAGGATATGGTAGTTCTTAACCTTGATGGTGAGATGGTGGAGGGCGAGCTGAAGCCATCCTCTGATACGGCTACCCATATAGCTCTGTATAAAGCTTATCCGTCTATAGGTGGGATTGTCCACACCCATTCTGTATATGGAGTAACCTTCGCACAAGCGGGAATTGATATTCCTCCCTTAGGTACAACCCATGCAGACTATTTTCATGGAAGCATTCCCTGTACAAGGAGCTTGACTGAGGCAGAGATAGATGATTCTTATGAGCTGAATACTGGCAGGGTAATTATTGAAACTATCGGTGACAGAAATCCTTTAGAGATTCCTGGTATTGTGGTTAAAAATCATGGTCCCTTCGCCTGGGGGACTAATCCTTCTGAGGCTGTTTATAATGGAGTAGTGCTAGAAAAGATTGCGGAAATGGCTTATTGTACTCTTACCTTAAACCCTCTAGCCACAAGGGCTGCGCAGTTTTTATTAGATAAGCATTATTATAGAAAGCATGGAGCTAAGGCTTATTATGGTCAGATAAATATAATAGAATAGTATAAGGTATAAAATATAGAGGGTGAGTTTCTGCTCTCTATATTTTATATTATAGAAATTTATACAAGCTTCTGATGGAGAAGTATTCTGCACGAATTGTTAACTTTTAATTAATAATTATTATCATTTCTCTATGCTATAATAGCTTCGTATGTATTACTATTCATAAGAGTTTTTATTTTATGTCGTGATATTAGAATACTCAATATAGGAAAATAAATCTTCTAAAGGAATTAGTTTTATAAAAACAGAGGAGGAGCTATTAATGAGCGTTACAAGTCTACTAAAT
>JAEXSY010000080.1 GCA_023440105.1 Bacillota bacterium | reverse complement strand
ATCCAACACCTTCTCATTCATAGCGTCATCGAAGCTAGCGGTGCACTTAGCATCTACTATAATTTCCGCCTCTGGCAGAGCTGCCTTTGCCAATACTCCATTGGATATTACACAAATATTGGACACCAAACCCACAAGCTCTATGGAGTCATAGGTCTTATCCTTTAAATAGTTAGCTAAATCTAATGATCCAAAGGTTACTTTTTCAAAGAAAATATCCTCAGAGGATTTAAGGGACTTAATACTTCCATACAGCTCCCAACCTTCTGTTCCTTTAATGCAGTGCTCCACAGGAAGCTTTCTTCCCTCCTGAGTCCTCAGGTAATTTTCAAGATGAGTGTCATAGGTGAATATAACCTCATCCCCCTGCTCCTTATAATATACTATCTTATTATATATATTATTCTCTAGCTCCACTGCCTTGGGAAAGCCAAGACTCCCATCTACAAAATCCTTTTGATAATCAACTACTATCAACAGCTTTTTTCCCATAATATTCTCCCCTCATTGATAACATTTCAGAGATAAAAACTTTCAAATCTGTATTATTAATTATAATATTATCAAGATGAAGTTTTCAATATTTTCTTTATTTAAGCAACCTCACTATCTCCTTCAACAATCTCACCCTTAGAGGTCTCAGCCACTAATAGAGCAGCTACAGAAGCTCCTGTAATATTGGTTAAGGTTCTTCCCATATCTACAATTGCATCCACTGCTAGCACCATTGCCATGGCCTCTACAGGGAAACCAATGCTGGTCAATACTACTGTAGTAGCTATGGTTGCTGCCCCAGGAACACCTGCCACACCAATGGAACCAATGATTGCTGCAAATACTATCAGAGTATAGTGACCCATAGTCATATCTACATTCATAACATTACCTATAAAAATCGCAACAATTGCAGGATATAAGCCTCCACAGGAGTTCATTCCCATAGAAGCTCCTAAAGAAGCAACAAAGGTAGCTATGCTCTTGGGAACCCTTACATTATCTATAAGGCTTTGAATGGTAACAGGCAGTGTTCCATAGCTGGATTGGGTGGTAAAAGCAACAATCTGTGCTGGCCCAATTCCTTTAAAGAATTCAATAGGATTTCTCTTACCAAGGGTAGCAACTAATGGAGTGTGTATTAGCAGCATGATAAGAACATTACCAGCATAAACTGCTATAATAAAGGTTCCTAAAGGAAGCAGTGTTGAAAGCCCATTATTTGCAACTGCTACAGCTATAAGAGCAAATACTCCATAAGGGGTAAGCTTTAAAACCATCTTAGTAACTCTTATAAATATATTGCTTAAGGATTTTATAAGATCCTTGAAAGGTTTTATACTTTCCGGCTTTCTATTACCCTCTATAAGCATGGCGATGGCAATGAACATAGAAAAAATCATAACTGCTATAACATTACCATTAACCATTGCAGCAAAAGGATTCGTAGGCAGCATATCCAGTATAACCTGACTAAATTCCGGTATAACTCTTGGTTCATAGCCTTCCGCTGGGGTAAATGACATCCCATTACCTACATTAAATAAACGTCCAACCACTATACCAAGAGCTGAAGAAAGCCCAGTGGTTATCAGCAGAAAGAATATTGCCTTTAGTCCCATAGTTCTTAAGGCCTTTATATCTTTAAGATTCATTATACTTGATATGATAGAAACCATAACAAGAGGAACCACAATCATCTTAATTAAGGAAGCATAACCACTCCCTAAGGGTCTTATAATCAACACATCCTCACCAAAAATTAAACCAGCTACTACACCAAGAGCCATGGCTATAAGAACTCTAAAAGAGAACTTCACTTTCTTCGATGCAAGGATATATAAAACAGCAACAGCTAGTGCTGATGACAATAGAACAAAATTATTTGTAAAATTAATATTCATTAAATTACCTCCATTTATTATTGTTTTATAGGTACAATCGCATACCAGTAAAAAAAAAAAGCTCCTGCCTCTGATATTTCAGAGGCAGAAGCTAGCTTCCACGGTCCCACTCTAATTAAGCATGAACATGCTTATCTTTACGAGGTACAATATTATACCCTGCTCTATAAAGGGAGCTCCCTTAAGGACCTACTAAGCTTTCAGTCCTTCCACTCATAGGGGCACTTCAATAAGCTTCCTCACAGGTTCTCTCAGCAGCTGAACCCTCTCTGTAATGCCTCTGCTTACATACTTTCCCTAATCAACGTGTTTTATATAGTAAAATGCGCACTTTATTATATATTATTTATTCCGAGTACTTTTGTCAAATATAATAAATAAAGGAAAAATATTCATGTAAACCTAATCATCTAAATTATTCTCAATATTTCCCTATATTAGTCTAAAACCCATGGCCTTATCAATATATTGTAAATATTTCATATCCTCTTGATTTATACTTCCAATGATATTCACTCTAGCTTCTGCTGGCAAATCAATTCTCGCAATTTCCAGCTCTCCACTGTATCGTAAATAATTCTCATTTCCTATAGATATAGAACCTTTATTTCTTACTTTAACTGGCTCGGCCTTAAACAGCCTTCCTGGTGTACCATACTCTCTAGATTCCTGAGAACGGATTACATAGCTGCTGGAATCAGGTCTGTCATGATGAATAATATCCTTTACAAATGAATACTCTTCTCTTACCTCTGCTCTCAGTTCAACATAGCCTGAATTAAGGTTCTCTATTTTATTCCATAAATCCTCCGTTATATCTACATCTCCTACAAGGACAATATCGCAAAAGGCGGTACTTCTTAGCTCCAATATGGATAAAAGAGGATCCTTATGTCTATGGCCCTCTACCGTAGGCAGCCCTTCATAAAGAGGTCCTCTTTTTACTAAGTCCCCAGGAATGAAGGCAAGGGTCTTGATACCCATATACTTAAGCCTCCTATTTCTATCAGTAATAGTATCCATAGAAAGTCCTGTCAACGGCTTAGGATAGAAATTATCAGCTGCTAAAAATCTAGTAAAATCACAGCCATAGCCCTTAAGCTCCATAAGCTCTTCCTCTGAAATAGTAGAAGAGTTAAAGACAATATTAAAAGTATTGGAAAGCTCAGCTATTTCCTTTGAACTAAAACCATAATCAGGCCTGATATGGGTAATTGGTGTTTCCTTTAATTCCTGTATACTTTTAAGCTTTAGCTTTTCAATGGTTCTAGGACCAATGTCTATTATAAGCTTGATACCTGCAAGACTGCAGAGCTCCAGCAGAGCATTTACCTCTTTACTATAATCCTCTACCTTCTCTTCAGGAAGGTGGAGAGAGGTAAAGGCATATTTAACCTTAGCTTTTTTTGCTTTATCAATTATTTCTCTATTTTTTTCAATTCCTGTACCTAAATATAAAGATATTCCTACAGTAAACATGTGTCCTCCTTTTTATATAAACAGCCCGATTGAACTATTTATATGTATCCAATATGAGCTCTCTAGTCTTTAATATATGTTCCTTAGTCCTC
Source organism: Bacillota bacterium (assembly GCA_023440105.1). Classification (GTDB taxonomy): domain Bacteria; phylum Bacillota; class Clostridia; order Clostridiales; family Clostridiaceae; genus JAEXZL01. The sequence goes on along the minus strand of JAEXSY010000080.1, from coordinate 3,715 downwards.
TTAAAATCTCCTCTTGCCACTCCTAGATACAGTAAGTCCGTAACAATAAAAAATGCATCCCTAGAAGCTATAGCACCGTACCTTATATCCTTTTCCTCTGAAGGAATATATAGGGGTAAATCCACTATTTTACTCAAAGGATTTTTGTCAAATTGCGTTATGGCAATTGTGGTAGCACCGTTTTCTTTAGCCTTCTTCATAGCTCCATTTACCTCTCTGGTATTACCTCTATAGCTAATAGCTATACACACATCCCCTTCTTCTACCCCTACTGAGCTGGCTAACTGAACATGACTATCGGTAAAATGAATAGCCAGTATATTAATCCTTGAGAATTTTTGCACTAAATCATCTGCTACAATTCCAGAATTACCTACTCCATAAACAAATATTTTCTTAGCTCCCTTTAAAGCTTCAATGGACTTTTTAAGGGTATTAACGTTAAGCATTTTATAAGTTCCATCAAAAACAGATGCTTTATAGCCAGCAGTTTTTTTCATAATTATTTCTAACGTATCATTCTCTCTCAAAATGTGATCGATTTGGTCCTCATCATCCTCGCTATCCTTAGCTATTTCCATTTTCAGCTCCGTAAAGCCTTTGCATCCAACCTTCTTTGAAAATCTTACTACAGCTGCTGCTGAGGTTCCTGTCTTTTCTCCCATTACCTGAGCGGAGAGATTAATAACTTCATTTTTATTTTCTAATATGTAATCTGCAAGCTTTGCTTCTGTTGCAGTGTAGCCAGAATATCCCTTTTTAATCCTATATATACAACTCATGTACTATCCCCAATCTAATAACTTATAAAAAAATTATATATTATTTTCACTGTTACTTTCAACAAATTTGATAAATATTTGAAATTTTATTTCATCATTAGCTATTTCTATTTTTTACCTTTGACACTTATTAAAGAATAGTGATATTATAATAAATATTTTATAAATTTAAAGTGATGATTAGGAATAGTAAGATGAATACCACAGAACAGAGAAAAATGCATTAATGGTGAGAGCATTTTCTGCAGGAGCATCAGAACCCACCTATGAACGTCAATGATGAATTGACCGGCTAATCCGTTACATTATTTGAGTGAATAAATCCTTTATAATGGATTTATTAATTAAGGTGGTACCGCGCAGCTTTCGCCCTTAGGAGGAAGGCTGCTTTTTTTATAGGAGGAAACTGATGAAGAAAAAAGGTAAACAAACCATAGTAGTAAAAATTGGTTCAAGCTCATTAACAGACTCCCAAGGTTATCTGGCAAAAGAGAAAATACAGTATATTGCAAAGGACGTAGCAAAACTTAAGGCTCTAGGTCATAAAATCGTAATAGTAACCTCAGGCTCAATAGCAGCAGGCTTTAGTCTCTTAGGCTATAAGGAAAGGCCTAAAACCGTGGAAGGAAAACAAGCTGCTGCAGCAGTGGGTCAGGGGCTTTTAATAGAGGAATATACAAAAGCCTTAAAAAACTTCGATTATTTGGCTGCTCAGATTCTTCTCACCAGAGGAGACTTTTCTGATAAAAGAAGATTTAAAAATGCAGCTCGAACCTTAGAAGTCCTCTTGGAAAAAGGCGCTGTTCCAGTGATTAATGAAAACGACACCGTTTCTATAGAAGAGTTAAAGTTTGGTGATAATGATACTCTTTCTGCTCATGTGGCCTCTATGGTCCATGCTGACTTATTATTAATCCTTACAGACATCGATGGGCTTTACACCTCAGATCCTAGAAAGGATGTCAAAGCAGAAAGGTTAAACTATATCGGAGAAATAACCAAAGAAATTGAAGCTTTAGCAGGCTCATCAGGAAGCACAGTAGGCACTGGTGGAATGAGATCGAAAATAACAGCAGCAAAGATTTCTACCTCCTCTGGTGTTCCTGTATTAATAACCGCTGCAGGTGAAAATACAATTTATAACTCTATTGAAGGCACAATAGAAGGCAGTTATTTTGAAGGCAGAAAGAGAAAGCTAAAAAACAAACTCCATTGGGTAACCTTTTATTCTCATTCTAAAGGAACCTTAGTAATAGATTCTGGAGCCCAAGAGGCCCTGACAAAGGGTGGTAAAAGCCTGCTTCCAAAGGGAATTATCAAGGTATTGGGGAATTTTAACCCAGGAGATGTAGTAGAAGTAGTAAATACTAATAAAAAATTGATTGGCAAAGGCTTAGTAGAATATAGCTCTTCGGAGCTAATGGACTTAAAAGGTCTTTCTTCATCAGAAATAAAGAAAGACACTGGAAGAACTAAAACTGTGGCCATCCACAGGAATAACTGGATTGGAAATGAAACTATGAAAAAGGAAGGGTTATAGAATGGATGAGTTATTAATCAAAGCAAAAGGTGTAAAGGCTTCATTAACGGAGCTTATTCAGTTGACTGAGGATGAAAAAAATACAGCACTATTGAAAGTAGCAGAGGTTCTTGAGGAAAATAAAAGCTACATACTAGAAGCTAACGCTAAAGATGTTAAAGCTTCTGTAATAAGTGATGAATCAAAAGCAATAATAGATAGGCTTACCCTAACTGAGGAAAGAATAAGCTCCATAGCTCAGGGTGTAAGAGATGTTGCTTCTTTAAAGGATCCTATAGGTGAGATTATAGAAACTATCCATAGACCAAATGGACTTATAATCAATAAGGTTAGGGTTCCCTTCGGTGTAATAGGTATTATCTATGAAGGAAGACCTAATGTTACAGTAGACTGCTTTGCTTTAGCTCTGAAGTCTGGTAATGGAGTTATTCTAAGAGGCAGCTCCAGTGCCATAAATTCAAATATGGCATTGGTTACTTTAATTAAGAGAGCTCTGAAGGAAACTGCTGTTCCTCCCTCTTCAATAGAGCTTATAGAAAGTCCTGATAGAGAACTTGTTAACAGGCTCCTTAAGCTTAAGGAGTATGTTGATGTAATAATCCCAAGAGGTGGTGCTGGTCTTATAAACGCTGTTGTAAATAATTCTACAATACCTGTACTGGAAACAGGTGTTGGAAACTGCCATATTTACTTAGATGCTTCTGCTTCCTATTCTATGGCTCTGAAGATTGTTTTAAATGCAAAGACTCAAAGACCAGGGGTATGTAATGCTGCTGAAAAGCTATTAGTACATAAAGACTTTGCAGAAAAGCACTTACATTCTTTATTAACGCCTTTAGTTTCTGCAGGAGTTGAACTGAGAGGCTGTCCTGAAGCCAGAAGGATATGTCCAAGCCTCCTGCCTGCTAAAGAAGAGGATTGGGACAAAGAGTATCTAGATTTAATCATGGCTGTTAAGGTTGTTGATAGCTTAGAAGAGGCTATAGAGCACATTAACAAGCATAGTACAAAGCATACAGAAGCAATTATTACAGAAAACGATGATAATGCTGAAGTATTTTTATCTCTCATCGATGCAGCGGTGGTAGTCCATAATGCTTCAACTCGTTTTACCGATGGAGGAGAGTTTGGCTTCGGAGCGGAAATAGGTATAAGCACTCAAAAGCTTCATGCCAGAGGCCCTATGGGGCTAAAAGAGCTGACTACCTATAAGTATAAGCTTTTAGGCAATGGACAAATAAGAAAATAGTATTTTTCAAGCTCCCTTATGGGAGTTTTTTTTTCAGTTTAAAAAGCTAAAAAATTATTTAAATTTTTTTCAAGAAACTATTGACCTTTACGCTACGTAAAGCTATATCATGTAATTGTCAGGAGGTGCACTATGAAATATACC
>JAEXSY010000016.1 GCA_023440105.1 Bacillota bacterium | reverse complement strand
GATATAATGGCTCATTTATAAGATTTTCAATAGGCAACCAATCATAGCCAATTTGGTTACAATCACTAATGATTTCAGCACCATGGATTTCACTAATATACTCACATAAAAATACTAAATCAACTCTATGAAAGGACTCTCCCCTTACCCCTTCTATTACAAATTCTAGGGACTTTGGTTCAACGATAAATCCGAATTCTTCTTTAACCTCTCTTATAACAGCCTCTTCTAAGGTTTCTCCAGATTCCTGTCCCCCACCAGGCATTATATAAAAAATAAAGCCATTATCTTTAATTTTTGATGCCAGCATTTTACCGTCCTTAATGATCAATGCCTTTGCAGAATTGCGTATTCTTCTTTCCATAGCTTATTCCTTTCATGGTTTTACTGGTTATCACTTGTTGTGATTCTATCCTTCAGATTATACTCCATAACTACCTCATCCTCATCTATTACTCCTGTATGTTTAAATCCCATCCTTAAGTAGAAATCTCGCGCTCTTTCATTGCCCTCTATATAGCAAAGAATTATTGCATCATATTTCTTTTCATCTTTTATTTTAGATAGCCAAAGGCTAATAGCCGCCTTTCCATAGCCTTTTCCTTGATATTGTTCTGCAATCATAAATTCTTCTAGGATGCATAATAATCTATCATCTTCTTTATAATCTCGCTGCATTAATAATCCTATAGGTGTATCCCCTTTATAAATTGGATACACACGGCTATTATATTCTCTATAAGCAAAAGCTCTGGCAAGTATAACCACATTTGAAGGAACATAAGACTGCTGATTCTCCTTAACCTTTAAGCCATTAAATATACGCCAATTATCTGGGGTAATAGTACCTAAACGAATCTCTTCATTTTTTGTAGTGCTTATATCACACAACATCTTTCCTCCTGAAAGTCCCCTAGAATTTATTACAATCTCTTCAAAAAGAAGTGCTCAGAAAAGCCATCGATTTTATTCTCATAAGCTCCTACCTCTTCATAGCCTAAGGAAATATAAAATTCTCTCCCCTGCCAGTTAAAGGTATCTAATCTGATCATATTAGCACCCAGTAGCTTTGCTCTTTTCTCAACTTCTCTCATTAATAACGTGCCTATTTTCTTCCCCCTATAATTCTCATCAACAAATACAGTTGAAACATATAGTATCTTGAACGCAGTCATACAGGCATCTGCCCCAGCTATTACCTTATCATCTTTTATAACGCCAATACTTATACTACCTGACATTTTATATGTTATGTGCTTTTTATCATATTCATCTAGGCGTTCTTCAATATAGTCCACCTGTTCATCATTAAGATCAATAACTTTATAATCCATAAGCTCACTCTCCTTCGACTATAAATCATAATTATTTATGATTATTGTTCTTTTCTCTTCCTACTGCTTATTATTTGTAGCACAATCCCTAAAATTAAGCCAAAGAATAGAATTATGGTATTCAAAAATGGCCCTTCCATATTTGGGTGAGCTCCATTGGATAGATTAATAAAATAGTTAATTCACTATATTTAGTTTTTCTATCAATAAATCGCTATCTATTTCAATAACCGAACCATTATCCGTTTTAAACTTAGTCATTTGATCAAAGGATGTATTAGTTAAATAACATTGTATACTCATAATTACTGCACTATGGGTAACAATTACAACATTTTCACTATTCTCATTTATAATCTTATAGATTGCCATCAAAACCCGATCTAGCATATCTTGATAGGATTCACCCTTTGGAGTTTTTGTGTATCTTCGTTTTATAAACCATTCTTCATATTCCGATGGATACTTATCTTTAACTTCTGACCAGGATAAGCCTTCCCATAGGCCAAAATTCATCTCCTTGATTCCATCTATAGTGATATATTCTATATTAGTATTTTCGCTCAGAATTTCAGCAGTTTTAGCTGCTCTCTTTAGAGAGCTTGAATAAATTTTTGAGAAGCTGTAATTCTCGGCCAATAGCTTTTTGCTTAACTCCTCTGCCTGCTTAACACCAATATCATTTAGCTCTATATCACTGTTTCCTTGTATCTTCCCTTTTGTATTCCAATCAGTTTGTCCATGTCTTATAAGAAATAATTTCATAAGCGCATCCTCTCATAACTTTTAATAAACTCTGCCTCTATTTATCCTGTGTTAGCTCGAGTACAGCTCCTACTTCAAGCAAGCCTTCAGCATACTCTCCACTTTTGAAAATCAGGCTACTCCCTTTAATCTCAAATCTATAAACCTCATCATCATTTACTTTAAGGATTAATTCATGATTCTCTACGGAATATTTTCCTACAGGTGTATATGAGGTTGCACTACAACGGTTAAACTGGAATTCATTTTTATCCTCAAGTAAAACCCATGCCCAATCTTCATTAGGCGCATCCTTCAAAACATATTTTCCTGTTTTCAGCTCTTCAGAATTATTCTGAAAAGCACATGCCGAAGTGAACAGAATAATAGCTGCCATTAAGAACATAATTAACTTTATCTTCATTAACTTTGATTTCATTTACATTACCCCACATTAAATTTAAATTCCATACTTATAGATTCAAGCTAATTAGTAGAATAAAGGACATGTTTCCTTAGAGAACTCCCCTCAGGAACCTTTGGATGTTCAAATTCCATTACTTTTACCATACCAATCTTCTTCATTACATTTTCAGAAGGATTATTTATCTTTGCAGTAAAGCTATATATCTTATTGAATTTCAATCTTTCAAATCCATACCTTAAGCATGCCTCTGCTCCTTCTGTAGCATATCCTTTACCCCATGCTTCATATTTAAGTCTCCAACCGATTTCAATGCAGGGAGTAAATGAAGCTTCGAAGCTTGCTTGATGAAACCCAATAAAACCAATGAAGCTGTTATTATCCTTTGCTTCTACTGCATAAAGACCATAACCACAATTAGTGAAATCAGCGATAATTCTGTTATAAAACGCTGTTGTTTCCTCTTCAGAAAGTAGTTTAGGGAAGTACTTCATAACCCTAGAATCCTTATTCATAATCTGAAACTCGTATAAATCTTGTACATTCCAATCTCGGAATACTAACCGTTTTGTTTCAAAATAAATCATGCCTACCTCCTTAGAAGCAGCAATAATAGCTATCTACTATTAATTATCTTTTTTATTATCTTTTTCATTACCACGTTTAAAATTTCCAGTTATTTTAGCTATAATTAACTGTGCTTCTTTTTTATTCACATTTTTAATTTTTGCTATGAAGCGCTCACTTTCTTTACCTCTCAGTATACTTACTTGTTTTCCATACCAATATAGAAAAACCTTTTTATCCTTAGTAATTTTATAAGAAAATGGTTCTTCATCTAAAATATTTCTTTTATCTACGTTATTATCTTTAAGCATATTCACTCCTTAAAAAATAATCTTAAACAATGTAATAATACTATTAAAACTAATAAAATAAATTCATTTCTTCCTCTTCCTAATTTAACTTGGATTCTCTATAAGTATCCCATCAAATCTTCTTTCGCTAAAAACAGCATCAAGATATTCAGTCCCATAGTTAATCATTTCATCCTTTGCAATCATTTCTTTTATTTGATCTTTACTTGACCACAAGACATCACTAACTTCTTCCAGCCGCATTATTATGGAATTAATCTCAATATCTTGTCCCAATAGCCACACTTCATTAATACAATCATTAAAGCTAAATTTAAATAAAAAAGTTAATCTTGAAGCAGCTACCTTAATTCCTAATTCCTCAAAGGCTTCACGGGTTACAGCATTAATTCCATCTTCCCCTGAAAGAACTGAGCCTCCTGTAGCCATCCACTTTCCAGGCAATCTATTTTTAAGCATAGATCTCTTTTGAATCAAGTATTTTCCTTCACTATTCCTAATCCATAGGTCTACTCCTAAATGATAATACCCATAGGGAAGTCCCTTCGATTTATCTATAGTTTGGCCAGTTTTATTTCCGTTTTTGTCAATTAAATCCCAAGTCTCCATATTATCCTCGTTATATAAGAACTATACGCCATAAATATGGTGGTAAAAATGTGAACATATCAGCTCTCATAATTATATTTTTAGCTAGTTCATAAAAAATTTCTCTAACTTTTCTATGTCAATAGATTTATCCGAAATATACATATTCCCATCAAAATCAATTTGTACTGATGATAAAATTATAATGGAATGTTCGGATTCACCTGTTAGCCAAAGAGCATATCTATAACCACCGTAATCATCATGTTTGTTTATTTTTTCATATCTAGCATTTTTAAAGTGATTAATTATATAGTCAAATAACTCTGTATTTATACCTTTTGATGCATTCACTTGATTTCCATTATTTCCATCTACTATCCTTATTTCTTTTACCAATTGCAGATTTATATTCAGCACATCAACTTTTTTGCATCCTGTAAAAGTAGCTAACAATATAGATACTATTATTAATGTTGAAGATATGATGTTTTTATTTATGATATTTTGCTCTCCTTTCAATTTTATAAATTCTCTTATAAAATTAGTTAATATCAACACAATTATTTAACATAGCCATTGATTTAAATCCTTGTCTATTTTCTGATTAATCTATCACACAAATATCATAAACACGGTAATAACCACCACAAGACCACCGGTGCATCGATTTAGAATCAAAGTAGCTTCAGAAAATACCTGGTATTACATTAGAAACCCACATACCTACTACAAATGATGCAATATTTGCAACAGCTGAATACCAAAATGGATGATATTTCACCTTTGTTGATACGTTTTCACTCCCAATAAATTTACTGTAGATCACTGCTTCTATCACAAATATTACAACCTCTATCCATACATAAGCAACTATGAAAGCATATTGACTGATTTTATAATCCATAAGATTTCGAAGCATATTATTAATAACATTTAGGAATATATTTAAAATTACTTGTGTACATATATTTGTCAATGTAATGATGGCAAGGGACTTTTTATCACGATACATAAAAATTAATGCAATAAGGATTTCTACTACAACTGTAATCATCACACGAGCAGAAAATGATGCTAACTCCAAGGAAAAATCATAGGACTGCTTTGTATCAATAGTCACAGCTTCTGCATCCCTGGATACCACTATATTTTCAACGCCCATTACTTCAACTGTAAAATAAGAGTCAAAAGCATATCTTTCAAAAACATTATCATCTATCAAAAAACTATCGTGTTCTGGAAAATATATCAATATCTTAAAAGGACTTGGTGGATGATAAGTCCATTGAAATACATCATCTACTGAACAGTTCTCCATATAACCTAAGAAATGATAGCCGTCTACGTCTTCATACTGAGAAAATTTTTGAAAAACAGCTTCATCACCCATGTATTCGTTATATTCATTTCCCAAACTCCATGGACCTGTTGAAGTGCTCTCTGATAATAGAGTTACATAATACTCCTCTTCCTCTAATCCAACAAACTCTACTACAACAGAGGGCTTGGGTCCAGTATCAGCAAAAACACTGAGAGATGGTACAAGTAGCAAAAATAATATTACTGCAAATACTATGTTTATACTCCTTTTCACAACGGCTCCCCCTTGTCCAGTCGAACCGACTTCCTATTTGTATGTTATTGTACACACATCACAACTCCAAACTCATATAGATAACTTCTTGAAACCCCACAATGCGAGAATTAAAGCCCTTAGGATTTCTGCCGTATTCAGTAAAACCTGCTCTTTCATACATGGATACGGCTCTAACATTTTCAGCAACTACATTAAGCTCAAGCTGCACATATCCTGCGTTCCTTGCACATTCAATACATGCATCCATTAGTGCTCGTCCAATCCCGAGTCCCCAAAATTTTTCTGCGATGCTGATACCGAATTCAGCCCGATGCCTCACCTTATATTTACTGCCTACCGCTTCAATCCCAGCGGTTCCCACAACCACACCGTCAACAACAGCAATTATCTCAATCTCATTTTCGCTCTCCTCCTTTTCTTTTAGGAATCGACTTTCCTGCGTTGCATCGAAGCTATTTTCATCTGGATATGAAAGTAAATAATCCGTTTGAGCATGGGTCAAATTAAAGTTTTCCAGCACAGCTTGCCCATCACTTTCAATTCCATTTCTCAAACAGCATTCCATGCCGTTCTTTAATGTTATTGTCTTATAATATTTCAAAGTAAAATCCCCCCAACAAATTCTAATATTATTATTGCTATATAATATAATAATACACTTCTTTGATAGTTCTAAAAATAGGATTTTATCAACCTTTAACTACATTTATTTATAATAAAGCTATCTTTTTCATCTAATTGCTTTGCTTGAAACCTTAGTCACCTTCCCCTTATCTATCAAGAATATATCGCCTAAGAATACTCTGTCAGTTTCATCACATATCATGACACCATCATCACATATCCCATATAGAGTATATTCTTGAGAAAGCATAAGCAGCTCTTCCGCTATATTATCTTTATCAAAATGAGGTTCAATGGAGAAGTCAACTAATCCCAGAGCCTCATATATTTCCTGCTTATTATGACCACAGGTCAATGTACAAACAACGGTTTTAGTCATGGAAAGCCATTATCAAATCTACTTGTTAGTATCTTAATCATCGAACAATCTCCTTGTATATACTAATTATCTTTTTTTAAACGCTGTAATACTTTATAACCATCACTTGTATGACCAACATAAGGCTTATAGAAATACTTCATCGGTAAGATAGTTACTAAAAATTGAAATGCACTAAATAAAAATAATGCATTAAAGGATACCATTAAAACATATGGTGAGCTCACACTTTTTAAACAAATATATGACAAAATTGAAACTATCAGTGATGTTAACGGGCCTCCTAAAATCATAAAAACTTCCTTGATCTTATTATTATCTAATGG
>JAEXSY010000424.1 GCA_023440105.1 Bacillota bacterium | reverse complement strand
CAAGACATATAACTAGTGCTAAAAGTAAGTCCTTTATGTATACTAAATCTTCCCATATCTCAATATTCTTCTTATCTATATTTTCTTTTTTATCCATTTTATCAACTCCCTATTACTTTTACTCTTTTCTGTTTATAAATAAGTTATCCCTGAACCAGGATGACATGTAATAACCTTAGTAACACCTTTCTGCATCATTAAAGCTTCCCTAACGGTGCTTTCCTCTTCAACAGTGCAGAGAACTTTAACATTGGCTCCAGCATCTATTGTAAAGAACGCAGGGATTCCTGAATATCTTAATTCATAAATGCAATTAATAACTTCAATAGTTCCACCTTCCCAGTATAAAACAGGAGGTTTTGCTCCTAGCATAGTTCCATGCATTTTTAGAGCATTATTTTCCATTACTTCCCCAAGGGTAAGAAAGTCCTTTTCTTTAATAGCTGTTTTGACAGTGAGTAAATCCTTATGCACCGTATCCAGCCAACCTTTATAAAAAGGAGAGGTTTCTACAGTTCTTTTCATTCCTTCTCTGCTAGACACCTTCTTTCTTTCAGATGAAACAACAGCAGAGAGAATCGTAAGGTTCCACTGATTCTCTGGAAGAAGCTGCACCGCCTTAGAATCTAATCCATCAGCTCTCTCACCTTTTTCCCACTCCACAAAGCCTCCATATATAGATCTACAGGCTGAACCAGAGCCCTGTCTTGCCAGCATTGAAAGCTCTTCCTTGGAAAGCTCCATATTCAAAGCCTTTGTAGAAGCTGCAGCTAATGCTGCAAAGGCTGATGCCGAGGAAGCAAAGCCTGCTGCTGTAGGAACATTATTTTCAGATGTAACTAGAGCATGAGTATTAACTCCAGCCATTTCCCTGACTATATTAAGAAATTTAGAAACCCTAAGTAGCTCTTCATTGGTTGAAGAAGCACCATTAATTTGAAGGCTATCTTTCTCTACTTCCTGTGAAAATTCCACTGTAGTGGTAGTAAAAAAGCTATCAAGAGTAAGAGATAGACTGCTGTTATTAGGGAGAAATAGCTTTTCGTCACGCTTCCCCCAATATTTAATCAAAGCAATATTTGTATTTGCTCTTGCTGTAGCCTTCATTATAATTACCTCCTTTTAATTCTAAAGAAGCAATAAGCTCCTGTTCACCAGTGGAAAAGCACCAAGACTTAACGGCACCAGCAGCTATAAGCTCTCTAGAGATTCTCTTCGCGGCTTCTAAAGAATCAGCAAGAGCTATAATACAACCTCCCAGTCCTCCACCGGTAAGTTTTGCTCCTAGAGAGCCGCTTCGTAGAGCCGATTCCACCAATCCATCAAGAGCTTCATTACTAACACCTAAAGCTCTTAACTTTTCGTGGTTTTCGTTAAATAAAACTCCAATAGCCGATGAATCACCATCTATCATTGATATCTTAATCCTATCAACTATCTCTCCTATTCTATCAATTATTTTTTTTATTTTTTCTTCTTCTCTTTCATAAGCCCGCTTAACATTTCCTACGGCTATTCTAGTATCTCCTATGATTCCTGAATCAGCTACAACCATATGTAATGGTTTTATAGCTCTAAAGGGTTTTCCTCCCTCAGACCTTTTAAAATATATAGGCATATCACCAGCTACTGCTGTCATGTCAATTCCACTGGGTCTCCCGTGAGCATAAGTTTCAGAAAGACTTACTAGATAAAAAAGATCCTCTTTAGAAAGCTCTTTATTATAAAAAGAAAAAATCCCCCTTACCACAGCCGTTGCTGCTGCTGCACTGGAGCCAAGCCCTCTGCCAAGTGGAATGTCCGAATCAATACTGATCTTAATATCCTTTAAAGGCTTCTTCAGCATCTGGAAGGTCATTTTAATACATTCCTTAATGCCATTCATCTCTTGCGGCATATCTTTTACATCCCCTGAATATATCAGGGATTCTAAAACTACTTTACCTGGGTTAACTTCTACTGCCGCTCTTATCTTCAAGGGGAATGGAATTGCAATAGCAGGTTTTCCATATACTACAGCATGCTCTCCTGCTAAAATAAGCTTACTGTGAGCTTCTCCCACTGCACCACTCTCAGAAAGTAAACTCATTATAATCAATCCTTTCTTGTATTTCCTAATTCTATTTTATATTAACTTATTAATAATTATTATTTATTGCAATATATTATCAGCTAATAATCTATTATAATTGGAATAGCCTTTTGTCGCAACCTATTCTTTAATAAGTTTTAAAAACTCTAATAATAAATCCTTTTATATATAAATCTCACTTATAAAAAAGACTTCCTAAAAAAGGAAGCCTTTTGTAGAATGATAATATTCCCAATAATAGCTGGGCTAAAAATTATATCATTTCTAATTAATTGATTATTTTATATTCTAACTAGATCATACTTTTATTCTCTTTCCTGGATGGTTACTGCTATAACATCTCCCGGTTGTTTATTGATTTTCTCTCTAATATCCTTTCTTATTCCAATTATATGATTTATAGTTTTCATTCTTACTAAGCTTCCATCATAATTACATGTTCAGTTCTTAAGAGCTTAGTAATATTCTATTAGTATCATCTGTATAATCTCAACACAAAACTTTTAGGCTCTACTATGACCTTTATTATTCTTAAAAACCCCAATACCTATCTAGGTCCTCTTGCTTCTTATCTATAATGATATTTTCTCGTTTTATCTTATGTTCATTTAACATACCTATAACCTCAGAAATAAAAGGGTCACTTCCTACAACATAATAAATACCACCTTCTATATTAGCAATATTTTTAAGGATTTCATAAAAAGCTTTTCTTGAGCTTAACCAGTAATTCCTATAGGAATCATTAGTTAGCTTATCAAGGGCCTTCTTATATATAAAGCCTGAGGAATCTACATTTATATTAACAATATTAGGTATTCCCTCCCTATTATCTAGATATGAAAGAATAAGAGATCTCATTGATGAGATTCCAACACCCATGGATATTAAGATAACAGGCTTTCCGGAGCGCCTCAAGGACATTCTCGTTCCTAACTTAAATATAACAAGTTCATCACCTATTTTTAGTTCCGATAGTTTTTTCTTAAACACAGAGGAGCTTCCAGGAACTCTGGTAGTTATACCTATTCTATTTTCCTCTGGAAGGGTAATTATAGACATATGTCTTACCCATTCTTTATTAGGTTTTTCCCCTTGATCAAAACCCACTAATCCTACGTGTATATTAGCACCAGCCTCCCAGACAAATCCCTCAGGCTTTTCAAAATAATAGGTTTTAGTTCCCTGTGCTTCTTCATTAATATCTATTATCTTTAACTTATATTTCATGGTAACACCTCTTTAATGATAATGATTATCGTTACAATCATATCACTAAATAATAAATAAGGTAATAGTTAATTTGGTTATGATTTTTGATATATATATATTTATCTCTTTCCACGACTCTTAAAGTCATCATCAATCCTATTCTTCCACTTTTTTGATATTTCACCCTTAGCTCTCAATGAGCTGACTGTTTCACTAATAACTTCATAATTAAGCAAAGTACCTTCACTATCAGCATTATAGTTTGTTGCTCTATCTTCGTTTATACCAAAACGCTCAGCGGTAGCTACTGCATCAATGTTAGCTCCAAGAAAAATAAATTCCCAGCCGTATTTGCTTTTTTGATGTTCAATCATACGTCTAACCTTTTCATAGCTAAACTCACGGCTAGCATTTTCCATACCATCAGTGGTTATAACAAACAGAACATGTTCTGCTCTTTCTGATTCAATGGTATTCTTCTGAACATTGCCAATCTTATTGATAGTTTTACCTACGGCATCCAATAGAGCTGTGCAGCCCCTTACATAGTATTCTCTTTCTGTAATAGGTGCTATACCATTGAGGTTAATACGGTCATGGAGTAATTCATAATTGTCATCAAAAAGCACAGTAGTCACTATTGCTTCCCCTGGCTCTTTTTTTTGCTTTTTTAACATTGCATTGTAGCCACCTATAGTGTCACTTTCAAGCCCTGACATAGAGCCGCTCCTGTCTAGAATAAATACCAATTCAGTTAAACCTTTTTTCATCTTCTTATCCTCCAAATCATTTTTAATGATTTAAGGATATCACCATATTCATAATCTATGGTCGCATCATAAGCGACAAATTTTATAGTGATACTAGATTATACTCCTAATGCCTTCTCCCCAAAGGCATATAGAGCCTCATTTATCTCAATGATATTATAGTTCTCTTCCTCTATAAAATACTGAATAATTATATCAAATTTACTGCTATAAGAGAGGGCATAGCCAGCCCTAAGGAGTAAATCCCTGGTTTCATCGAGACTTAGCTCAAGAGCAATGGCAAAAGAAATAGCTGTAGCCTTACTGGGTTTATAATTGATATTATTACGAATTTTAGAAAAGTGCTTACGATCTATATTAGCTTTTTTATAGGTTTCAGAATCGGTCATCTCTTTTTCATCAATCAAACGGAGAAGCATTTCTGTAAAAGTCTCATCCAGATTATTAATAATATCATCTAATTTTCGTTTACTCTTTTTAAATTCTGAATGCCTGTCCTCTGATACAGGCGCTGGAGCTTTTACAGAACATTCTCTAAGCTGATAAGCTTCTTCCAAAATATTTCTAGCAGATCTAGGCTGCTCTTCTATGTAATTATCATCAATATATTGTTTTATGGAGGAAAATAGCTTCTCCGAGAGAATAAATGACTTTTTATCGTATACAACAAGATAAATAGTCATTTCATTATTCAAAAGAAAATCTCCTATAACAGAAATTGCAATTTTAAATGCCTTATCCTTAGGATAGCCATAGGCACCCGCAGATATTAGCGGAAAGGCAACGCTCTCCAAATTATATTTTTTTGCTAGATCTAAAGAGTTTTTATAGCAATCAATTAGGAGTCTTTCCTCATTATTTTTGCCTCCACTCCATATTGGTCCTACTGTATGAATTACATATTTTGCAGGCAATCTATAGCCTTTTGTTATTTTAGCCTGACCAACTTCGCAGCCACCAAGACTCCTACACTCTTCAAGCAGCTCTGGTCCAGCAGCTCTATGTATTGCTCCATCTACTCCTCCACCGCCTAGAAGAGATTCATTTGTAGCATTAACTATTGCATCAGCTTTAACTTTAGTTATATCATTTCGAATTATTTCCAGTGGCATAATACTCCTCCTACTACATCTTCTCCTTTTAGTATACCACGACCTTCCTGATACTAATAATTGAAATTATAGTACTTATGTTCTAATCCTTAATTAATTCTCTACATATTATCTAGCTACAATGAGCAAAATACAGAAATAAACAATAATAATTTGACTATATTATTTTTGGTGCTATAACATTATATTAAATAAAAAAGACAAGTGAAAACTTGGTTTTATTATTTTTTAGTTACAGTAGGAGGTCACTATGAATAAGATTCTAGAAAGTGCTACAGCTATGAAAGAAGAGCTTATAAAAATCAGAAGAGAAATACATCAAAATCCAGAGGTAGGAGATCGCCTTCCTAAAACTACTGAATACGTCATGAATAAGTTAAAAGAATTTGGCTATGAACCAAAGGAAATATGTGAAAGTGGAATTGTAGGCTTAGTGGGAAAAGAAGGAGCAGGAAAAACCTTTCTCTTAAGAGCTGATATGGATGCACTACCAGTGGAAGAACAAACAAACTATCCCTTTAAATCAACAAATGGTAATATGCACGCATGTGGACATGATCTTCATACAACTATGCTTTTAGGAGCTGCAAAATTATTAAAACAGTATGAAAGTGAACTTGATGGAACCGTGAAGCTAGTTTTCCAACCCAATGAAGAAGGGTTCAAAGGTGCAAAATTAATGCTTGAGTCAGGTGTCCTAGAAAACCCAAAGGTGGATGTAGCCATGGCATTACATGTTCATTCTGGAACACCAACTAACACTGTTATGTACGGTCTTGGAACCACCATCGCTGGCTGCACGATTTTTAGAATTACAGTTAAAGGTGTTGGCTGTCACGGAGCTATGCCTGAAACAGGTGTTGATCCTATAAATATTGCTGCTCATATATATCTTTCTATGCAGGAAATTATTTCCAGGGAAATATCTGCTATGAAGTCTGCTGTAATTACTTTAGGAAAATTCCAATCTGGAAACACACATAACGTAATTCCTGATGAAGCAGTATTAGAAGGAACAATTCGCTATCTTTCTGTGGATATAGGTGATTTTATTTATAAAAGGCTGGAAGAAATAGTAGTTTCTACAGCAAAGCTGTTCAGAGGAGAAGGGATAATAGAGATTGTTTCCTCTGTTCCACCATTAAAAAACGATATAACCTTAGCAAATAATTTATCCTCCTATGTAAAGGAAATAGTAGGAGAAAAGTCTGTATTCTCTTTTGAAGGTGGAGGTATGGGCTCTGAGGATTTTGCTTCCTATGGATATAAAGTCCCTAGTGTATATTATCTTTTAGGAGCTGGTTCCAAGGAAGAGGATCCCCATTACGGATTTCCTATGCACCATCCAGAAGTTACCTTTAATGAAGATATCCTTCCAACAGGTGCAGCACTTCATGCCTATAATGCCATGATGTGGCTAAAATCCAACAGCTAATATCAGCAAAATAAAAAGGAGCAGATATAAGCTTAACGCCTTCCTCTGCTCCTTATTTCTTTTCTATTAAAAGATAAATTTACATATTAGAATTTCTAAATATTTTTATAGCAAAATTATATAAGGCATTCTGCCATACGCTGTTTTCATGTCCGCCTTCAATATCATAAAAAATATGATTAATACCATTTAAGCTCATATTATCGTGAATTCTATATGTTTCTTCACCACAGTCATCATCCTGTCTTCCAACGCAGAGCATGATCAAATCAAATCCTCCTTTATCAGGGTCGATGGTAAAATTGTCAACCAAGGAAGGTATGGTGCTGTGGTATCCTAAATCTCCGAGAACATATTCGGAGGAAAAAGCACCGATATATCCAAATAAATCCTGATGATTAAATGCTGTATATAAAGTTTCCCTGCCGCCCATGGAATAACCTGCGAGGGCTGTATTCTCTTTTCCAGTTTTTACAGAATAATGACTATTTACATAAGGCATAAGGCTTGAAATCAGGTCTTCTCCCGTAAGATCATATACTTTCACTTTTTCTTTAATACTTAAATTATCAGTATTCTCTTCTTCGTTAACTGCACTATTGGGGAACACTACAATCATTTCTGGTACCCCCTGGAAATAATTAAGATTATGAATGATAATATCTGCATACTTATTTTTCCATGCACGGTGGCTACCATCTAATCCATGGAGAAGATATAAAACGGGGTACTCATTTTCTTCATCATAGTCATGGGGCAGTAAAACCATAGCATGTTTATCAGCACCTGTAACCTCCGAATGGTAGGTTATAATATTGGGACTAGGATAAATGTACCCTGGCTGTTTTGTCATAAAATAGGGATTATCAGACATATCTACGGCAATTCCATCTTCATTCATCTCTTGGTGATAGCTCAGGACTTTATATTTAATATACTTTTTAAATCCTTTATAACCTAATATAATAATTAAAAATATCAGTAATATTGATATTATTTGTTCAAGTATTACGTTTTTTTTCATAAATGCCTCCCAAAATAAATATAATTTACTGTTTAATTATTTTCTCTTTCTTTAGTATAAGTTCATTATCAAGGAAGTATTTAATTCTATTAATTAGGTTACTATTTACTTTTACCTCTTCTTCAAATCTAAAGCTGTTCTCCGTTAATGACCTTCCAGAGAAGAATTTATACCAGACAGCAGCAATTAGATATCTTCCATAAATAAGGTCCATATGATAACCGTCACGGCATAGAGATAATCCTCCATTTTCGTAGTCAAATAGTTTATCCTTTCTAAGTTGTTGAACTGCATCACCACTGGGTATAAGAGGTAGTCCCATATCTTCTGCTACAGAATAATATACATCTTTAAGCTTATTGTACATATCCTTCTGATTATTGTTGTATCTTCTAAAATAACCATGATCACTATCTACTTCATAGGCCCAGGTTTCATGAATTACCTGCTTTGAATCAGGTGATAGTTTCTTTAAATAATCTGAGATATTCCTTATATAGGGATAATAACTATCTTTTATTCCCGATAAACCGCTGCACTGCTGAAGAGTTATATAATCCCATTCTTCTTCTAATACCACTTCTTTAATAGCTACCATTCTTCCATGGAACTCACCATTTTTACTGTATTCGTAAGCTTTATTATCTGCTAATATATTATTCCAGTGGGTTTCAAGACAGCAGCCTGGTATATATAGGTTGACCACTTCTAAATGGACACCATCTGCCTTTGCTATCTGGTTTAGGTACTTAGTAGCATCCTCTGAAAAGCTATTTCCTATGGCAAGTATCTTCATAACTATTCTCCTTCTGTTAATATAAGTGTAAGTTACTTATTTTGCCTTCCTATATAGTATTATACATAAGTATAGCCTTCTATTAAATATGCAGCTTAATCATTAGCATCATTAACACTAACTGCAGCTTTATTTACAACCCTATTTTTAGCTGTTACCATTGTAAGTGTTATCATAGTTACGGCGAATTCAGTGATAACAAAAGCCAACCAAACTCCTGTCATTTTAAAAATATTACTTAATATCAGCACCAAAGGAATAATTATAACAGCTCCCCGTGCCATTGATATAACGAAGGCATCCTTAGCTCTCTCTATAGAACTTAAATAAATAGACATTATTATATTGATTCCAGCAAATAAAAATCCTATGAAATAAATTCTGAGTCCTTCTCTAGCAATATATAGTATTCCCAAATTCTGTTCACTGTTAAAAATTCCAACGATACCATCAGCATTAAAGAACACAGCTGAATAAATTATTAAGGCTATCACCCCTGAAGTCACCAAAGCATACTTCATCACTTTATTCAGCTCAGCAAAGTTTTTAGTACCGTATCCCTTGCTAATAAGAGGTTGAATTCCTTGAGCTATTCCAGTAAATATTGATACACCTACCAGTGCTATATTTGCTACAATTCCATAGGAGGCAACACCTAAATTACCTGTAAGCTTTAGGATTACTAGATTAAAGGTTATAAGTACTATGGCAGAAGAAACCTCCGTAATAAATGATGATAAGCCTAACCTGAGCACGTCAAAAACCCTAGATAATTTTACTGTTCCTTTAGTAAGCTTCAAGCTATTTCTTCCTTTTGCAAAATGAAGGGATAATGTTAATATACTTATTATCGGTGCTAGTCCTGTTGCAAAGGCAGCTCCAAACATACCCATTTCTAGCGGAAACATAAATAAATAATCTAAAATAATATTTGAAAAGCTTCCTACTAGCATTGCAATCATGGATAGCCTTGGATTATTATCATTACGAACAAAAGCAAGGAGTATATTATTCATAATAAAAAAAGGAGCAAAGGATAATATCGTTGATAAGTATGTTTTAGTCATAGGCAATGTATTTGCATCAGCTCCTAATGTTGATGCTAAAGCTCTTGAGCGAAATACTCCAATTATTACAAAAAGCAATCCAATAATAGCACCTAATTTTATACAGGTGGAGTAAACTATATTGGCCTTCTTATCCCTTTTTTGAGACCTTAATATACTATACCTTGTAGCTCCGCCTATCCCTATCATAAGTCCTGTCCCATGAATAACACTATAAATTGAAATAGAAAAATTCAATGCTGCAACTCCTGTTGAACCTAAAGCCTTTGATATAAAAAATGTATCTGCAAGAATATAACAAGAAAGACCTAGCATTCCAAGGATATTCAAGGTTACATATTTAGTAAAATCCTTAAAAATATTATTGTTCATAAACCTTCCTCCCTTAAAACAAAAAAAGGTATCCCATGACATTCCTTCTAAGACCTAACGGAATGTTCTAGAACACCTTGCGCTTTACCCGGTGGCAAAGCTAAAGTCTGCTTATAATAGCAAATTTATAATAGTATATTTTTACATATATGTCAATATCCCTTGAGGCTATAGTTAGATTAATTCTCCTAAGAAGATAGACTTGCTCTAAAGAGTTATCTTTTCATCTCATATTTTGTTTTTTCTACATACTATGATATCAATAAAACCTTTCTATATAACAACAATAGGAGATGAAAGAGAATGCGATCCTGTGAAAATTATAAAAGCCCTTTGCTTCTATCAAATCCACTTACTCAAGTTGCTGACATGCCCTATCCTTTATATTTATCACTACAGGGAAAATATTTCGTAGGCTATGCTGATGATATGGAGTTTAATGAAAATGCTATTGCTTGGGCTGGTTTAATAAATCCACCAGATTCCAAAGTAAATCTTCATGTCTATGTCTGGACAGTAACTAATACTGGTAACCTTCCTCTTCAAGCTAATATATGGTTAAATACAGAAGCTCCAGGCAAGCCTACTATCTCTCAGCTAGTAACACCTGCCAACACTGCTATATGTCCTCTACCAGTGCCAAAGACTAAGCTGCTAGAGGCAAGTAATGCAGAGGGATATCCTGTAGGTGGAATTAATATTATAGAAAGGCCAGTGGAGCCTGAAGTTACACTGGCTAGTGATGCAAACGGAGTTCTAATATTCCCACCTGGGGGAGCCTTAATAATTACCCTAAGCTACCCATCAACAACCACTGAACAGGGTTTAGGTAGAGTTGCTTTCGGATGGTCCGAAGAACAGATTTAAGGAAAGATAAGAGGAGGTACTAATAAATGGATAGCTATAATAAAAACTCAGTATTTATACCAAACCCAATTTCTCAGGTAGTGAGTATGCCTTACGCTCTATATTTATCTCTTCAAGGTAACTACTTTTTAGGCTCTACAAAGGAGCTTTTATTTGGTAGGGGCAGAAATGCTTGGGCTGGATTATTTAATCCTCGAGAATCAGGCGTAAATCTCCATGTTTACTATTGGGAGGTTTCCAATACTGGAGATTCTCCCATAAGAGCACAGATATGGTTTAATTCCTATCCACCAGGAAATCCAACTAGGTCAGATTCTGTAACTCCAACAGATACAGCCCTTTCTCCTATTCCAAAAACCAGCATAAGACTTCTTCAAGCAAGCAGAGCTATTGGAGAACCAGAAGACGGTGTTAAAGCCTTCGTCAGAAGAGCACCAGGAAAGTCCACGGTGGGTGATGTGGAAGTGGGTAAATTCATCATGCCTCCAGGAGGTTCCTTTGTAATTTTTCTAGGGACACCAGAAGCACCGGATGAAGCTGGATCCGCAAGAGTAAGCTTTCAGTGGTTCGAAGCTAAAGCTTGCAACAAAGGATAGTAATTAACACTATATTTTATATATCCATAGTGAATATTTCCCCCTTAATTGAATTTACTCCAGAAGATTAAAATCTTACTGGAGTATTTTGATGAAAAAGAATCCCCATCACCAGAAGAGGATTCTTTGTTAATATCCGTTTCATTTATCATTTTGACAATTACTTTTTAACCATGAATTTATAAAAAGTTGCTATACTATCCCAAGCACAAATAACAATAAAGAATGCTCCAAAAATCCACTTTCCTCTATCAAACCATAATGCAATAGCATTAATAGAGCCTTTTGTGAGCTCGGCTATTTCTGAAATAAAAGCAGTATTAAATAGTGCAGTATCACTTAACATAACAACAATCAATATGCACATGAGTACGTTATAAACAGCATTGCATATAATCAGTGATATATTCCATCTTTCTGCAATATACTTCCATATAAAAATACCCAGCTGAAGTACTGTTAAAGCAAGAATGAAAGGCATATATACTTTAAGCACATTAACATCAAATAAACTGGTAGCCTGCAAAACACCACTTTCTAAACTTCTATAAATACCTATGACTTGAGGCTGAAAATACAAAAGAGCCGTAAAGATTAAAGTAAATACCACTGAAAAAATAGTTTCTCCTCTAGAAATCTTCAAAGCATCATTTACCGGAAGGTCTGGCAAGGAATCTGGAGTCCATTTATCACTAATGTGTGATAAATGCCCCGCTTCAACTCCACTTCTTTCTATAATAACGAATATCAGAGTTACCCAAAAAGCACCTTGCATCGCTCCCAATAATCCTCCGGTAATTACATTTGTAAACAGCTCTACAATTGTCTCAATCAAATCCATTTTAGTAGGATTCATAATCCATTCTATTATCTCAATACCTATAAAAACGGCAATACAAATACCTACTACTAATTTAAGAACCTCCAAGTATTTGTCATAATACCCTGGACCTATGATATATCTTTTTTGAGGGTTATACTCATTAGCAAGCTCCATGGGACTACCCATTTCCTGCAGAATATTATATATATCTATTTCAGTACAGTTATCTGGGAGCATATCTTCTATATTAGTTCTAAGTTCCTTTAAAACATCATCACGAATATCCTTTGGTAGATAACTTCCCACAGCATGGACATATCGATCAATCAGATTCATTTTTTATCCTCCTCTAAAATTGTCTCTAATAGGGTTGAGATTTGTTTCCACTCTTTCTTAAGCTTCTTATATACCTCTTTACCTTCATCACTGAGGGTATAAAATTTTCTAGGTCTGCTTTCGCTGGTATCCCATTCACTTATAAGCAGCTTCTGTTTTTCTAATCTACGCAATAGCGGATACAATGTTCCTGCTTCAATTGGCACTTTCTTTTCTTCCAATTTCTGCACCAGTGAATAGCCATATTCATTTGAATGAAGCTGACTAAGGACTAATAGAACCATTGTACCTCGTTTTAGTTCAACTGTAAGGGAATTGATTAATTCTTCTGTTGAGTTCATTTAATCACCTCTAATCAATCATACTGTACGTCATACATTATAGTCAAGATAATATTACTATATTTTATAATATATTCCATAAATACAAATATTGTTCACGATATATTTTTTCCACTTCTTAAACAGTGATATTAAATATCATGGATGCTAAAGAAATACTCCCGCAAACTTATGTCTGAGGGAGCTTTATTATACCTATAATTAATTTTCTTAAAGCATGATTTTTATATGGACCTTCACTCACTGTTAGATCCTTAATGAACCGCGAAACCCTCTGGAGCCATAGTATGACTCAGCACCATTATGATATACAAATACAGTATCGTACCTACGATCACAAAAAATAGCTCCACCTAGCTTTCTAATATTATCAGGTGTTTTCACCCAGCTAGAGGTTTTAGTATCGAAATGACCGAGTTTCTGAAGATCTCGGTATTCCTCTTCAGTTAAAATCTCGATACCCATATCTTTTGCCATACCGATAGCACTATTTTTAGGCTTGTGTTCCTTCCTTGACTCTAAGGCCTCGCTATCATAGCAAAGACTTCTGCGTCCTTTAGGACTTTCAGCTGAGCAATCGATAAAAACATATACATCATCGTCCTTGTCATAAGCAACTACATCTGGCTCCCCACCTGTTCTCTCCATTTCAATGAGTGACCACTGCTTTTCACTATTATTATTTAATTTTTGCTGTATTTTATCCCACTGAAGTTCATTATGACGATTCATATGCTTCTCGAAGCGAACTTTCAAGGTTTTAAGCAACTCATCCTGCTGCTCCGATGACATCTTTCTATTTTCACCTACCATACTAAACCTCCTTATTATTAAGCTTTATATTCTCTTTAATTTATAACTGTTAAAGATTTACATTAAGTAGTTATCCATATTATACCACATTAATTGTAGAACTCTATGGGAAAGATAAATACTCTTATTTTTAATAGAAAGTCAATAAAAAAAAATCCCTCAAACCATAGTCTGAGGGAATGAAACACATAAGATTATATGCTTAACACAGCATCATAAGCTTCATGAACAGCATCTAATACCTTTCTTGCTCTTATGCTGTCTCCAACATTTACAATTTCTATCTTATCCTTTAGAGCATTAAATATGCTGTCATTAGGAGCAAAGCCCATAGCTAATACAACATTGTCACAGCTTATCTCTTCATTGTTACCGCTGAGCTCTACACTTATAGAGCCATCATTAATACTAACCAGCTTACAGGATGGTTTTGCTAAGATATTAGGGTGCTTCAGCATTTCATTTAACATCATTAAATTCTGAATAAATATTGGCTCTGGTAATATTTTCGATGCCATCTCTATTATTGTCACCTTTTTGCCCTTGTTAGCTAGCATTATAGCTGTTTCGCAGCCCACAAGTCCGCCACCTATTATTGCAACCTCTTCGCCTAATAATGCCTTGTTCTGCAAAACATCCACTGCCGTTGTCACATTACTGTTGTTTATGCCTTGTATCCTTCCAGGTTTAATAGGATTAGCTCCAGCAGCATAAATAACCTTATCTGCATTATAACTAAGTATCATTTCTTCTGTTGCTTCCATGCAATACTTAATTCTGATATTCAAGGTCTCTATCATAGTTCTATAATAATGAAGGACTTTTTCACCATCTCTCTTAAATGGAGGCATGCACGCGTTATAGAAATTTCCGCCTAAGTACTCATTCTTTTCCCAAATCTCTACATCATGTCCCGCTTGTGTAGCTGCAATAGCCGCCTGGCATCCTCCTGGGCCTGCACCAATTACAAGGACTCTCTTGGGACTTTCAGTAGCCTTAATCTCTTTAATTCCTTCATAACCAGTAGTAGGATTGACTGCACAATTAATACTCTTTCCTTCACAGACTCTTGCAATACAGCCTTCATTACAGTAAATACAATTACGAATCTCATTAGTTTTCTTTGCTATTACCTTGTTCGGAAACTCTGGATCCGCTAAGAATTCTCTACCCACTCCTGCTATATCGATCCAATTATTATTGATAGCAGTTTCAGCCTTACCTATATCTCCCAAATGTCCATTAGATATAACAGGC
>JAEXSY010000537.1 GCA_023440105.1 Bacillota bacterium | reverse complement strand
TCCTTAGCGGCCTCCATTACTTCATCAGCAAAGCCTCTGTTTATTATCGTTAATATGAGCTCATAATTTTTTGTTTCCATAACATCACTCACCTCTTCCTTATGGGGATGTAATTCTATCGCTGACTCATCTTCAAAGTCAGGATGTCTACCCTGCATATATTTCAAGGTTTTGGGTCCGCTTACACTTCCTATAGAAATTGTAAATGCAATTCCTTTACCGGGATCCCTAAGAGTTATCTTTTCTTCAAGTCCTTTAAGAAGCTTACTTCTATCTTCTTTATAAATCGTTGATATAACTATTTCCTTCTTAGTCTCACCAAGACCTAGATAATCTAATAGCTCTGAAGAGGCTGTCCCTCTTCCAAGACTTACAAAATTAAAGGTTATCCCCTCACTTTGAAGATACTCAACAACTTTATCGCCTTTCCCTCTGTTCACTATTGTACAGAGCATAAGAATCCTTTTTCCTCGATAAACTGCTTCGCCCATAGGCTCACCTCCTAAAAATCTATTACCTCGTCGTCAGATATACTCTCATCAGTATCCTCATCTCGAGTTTTGAATTTATATATTAACCCTAAAATTTGAATGGTTATAAGCGGTGTCATTGCTACCATTGCAACAATACCAAAGGCATCAGTCATTACATTACCACCTAAAGCAGTACTTGCTCCCATAGCAAAGGGAAGCAGGAAGGTTGCCGTCATAGGTCCTGAAGCCACTCCTCCTGAGTCAAAAGCCACAGCGGTAAATATCTTTGGTACAAAAAAAGTTAATCCTATAGCTATTAAATATCCTGGTAGTAAAAAATACCATATGGTAATTCCAGTTAATACTCTTATCATAGCAAGTCCTATAGAAATTGCAACCCCTAATGATAAACTAATGAGCATAGCACGTCTAGAAATAGCACCACCAGAAATTTCCTCAACTTCTTTATTAAGAACATGGACAGCTGGCTCTGCTGCTACTACAAAAAATCCCATTATCATACCAATTGGAATAAGAATCCACTTGTAATCCAAGGAAGCAAGCATTTCTCCTATAAGCTTTCCAGCAGGAAGGAAGCCTGTATTTACTCCTGTTAAGAATATTACTAGTCCAATATAGGTATAAATAACTCCTACTATAACCTTAATAATCTGGCTTTTAGGCAGCTTTAAACTTTTAACCTGGAAGACTATGAAAAAGACTATTATGGGGGATAGAGCTATTGCTACCTCCTCAGCATAATGAATAAGGTTATGACCATAGGTTAGTATGATATCTCTTATGGTATTTACCTCAGCTATAGCTTCAGATCCGTAGCCTGTAGAAGAAGCATCAAAAAACATCCCTAATATAAGTACTGAAATTATAGGGCCTATAGAGGCTAACCCTACAAGACCAAAGCTATCATCATTAGATGCCTTTCCACCTCTTACAGAAGAAACACCTATACCTAAGGCCAATATAAATGGAACAGTAATTGGACCTGTAGTAACACCACCAGAGTCAAAAGCTACTGGTAAAAAATCTGGAGAAGTAAATGCTGCCACTACAAACAATATAGTGTAAAAAAAGATAAACAAGTAAGACAGTCTTATATTAAAAACTGTACGTAGAAGAGAAATCACTAAGAAGATTCCTACCCCTAATGCCACTGTCAATATTAGGGTTAGATTCGGCACTGCCGGTACTTGATTGGCAAGAACCTGAAGGTCAGGCTCGGCTATGGTTATCATAGCGCCCATAATGAAGTATGCTACTATAAATAGCATTAAATTCTTTGATTTAGTTAATTGAGATCCGATTCTCTCTCCCATGGGCATCATAGCCATATCAGCTCCCAGGGTAAATAGTCCCATACCCATTATAAGAAGAACTGTACCGATTATGAATAATCCAAAGGTTCCTCCCGATAGAGGAGTTAGAGTAAAATGTAAAATAAGTACTATAACACTAACAGGTAATACTGAGGATATTGATTCTTTGAGTTTTTCCAGTAAATTTCTATTCAATCATCTCCACTTCCTTTGCTTTATTAGATTTATGTATAGAGGTCCCTCCTTTAAAATTTTCATCTTTATATATCTTTATAGCTTTTTACATACTTTTATATATTATTTCAGTATATTACAGCTTAGTTTAGCTTTAATGCTCTCTTTCATTGATATGCTTAATAGAATTCGCTACCTTATCACAAAGCTCATTAAATATAGCTATTTCTTCTTCAGAAAGATTTTGCATCACATCTTTTGTCCATATATTAATTAAGCTCTCAACCTCCTCAGCCAGTGCGAATCCCTCAGGCGTCAATTCAATAAGCTTTTCTCTCCTGTTATGCTCATTGGTGACCCTGACTATCAAGCCTTTTTTCTCTAAATTAGATAATGTCTTAGAGGCAGTACTCTTATCAATCCTTAAGAAATCAGATACCTCATCTCCATTAGTCCTTTTATGAACTGCTAAATAAGATATCACAGAATGCTCAGAGCCATTTATATTAAGATGCTTGAGCCTCTTATGGAGAGATAGGGCCCCATATCTTACTATCGCATGTATGTTATCAATAAACATTTATATTACCTTCTTTTACATATAATAGTTGATGTAGAAACAGTTTCCACATCAACCATTTTATCATATTTAGAAATATCAGTCAAATTTGTATTTTTTAAAAAAAAAGACATGATATACGCTGCTTTAACTAGCATACATCATGTCCTTTAATATTTTTTAAGATAAAATTAATTTCATTATTTGAGATGTTTCTTTATTACTCAATACTTTAAAGCCTTGAGCCTCAAATAGGCGAACAGCAGAGGTGTTTCTAGAATCCACATTTAATGATAAAGAAGCAAAGCCTTTTTTCTCCGCAGCCTCAATTAAAGCCTCTAAAAGCTCCTTTCCTATTCCCTTATTTCTGTATCCCTGAGAAACAGCAATGGATAACTCTGGAGTATTGTCACCTATATATCCGAAGCCTTTATTATCATCTTTGTATAACCTATACCATGCTGCTCCTATAAGTCTTCCTTCCTCAGTTTCTGCCACAAAACCTGTATCGGATTTTTCTAATCCAAAACCCTTTACGTACTTATATATATCCTGTCTCTTTAAAAATACTTGTTTACTAGGTTTTCCATCACTATCCAAAGAGTAAGTTATCTCAAAAAGCATATCCCACAAAAATATTTCATCTTTTTCATCAATCGGTCTAAGCTTTATCACCTTAAGCACCTCACTTATAATCTGACATTTATGATTTCTTATTATTTTATAATATAGTAGTAAACCTATAATTACAAAGGAGCTTCATTATTTAATATACATCTACTATCCTTTAAATTTATTAATGTGATTATGTAATCTATTTCATACTAAGTATAAGTCAATTGAGCTATAAATATAATTGAAATGTAACAAATATATTAACAATGAATTTTTATTATAAAGTAAATAAACCTGATACTTAAAGTATCAGGTTTATCTTAGTACCCGGCAACGTCCTACTCTCCCACAGGGCCTCCCCTGCAGTACCATCGGCCCTATGAAGCTTAACCGTCGTGTTCGGAATGGGAACGGGTGTTACCTTCATGGCATAG
>JAEXSY010000535.1 GCA_023440105.1 Bacillota bacterium | reverse complement strand
TTTCTTGAATCCTTTCTTGCTGCGGAAGCTAAGGAAACCATGTACATGACCCCATGCTGAAGGAATACAAAGGATAAGCTCTTATCCTCTAGTCTCTTAAGAACATATCTAGAGCTGCTTCTAAGCTCTAAGGAATGAGCTGGAGTTTCTGTGCCTACAAAGGCTTCTGCTCTAAAAAATAGCATATAATGCTTCAGGGAATACTTATCTACCACATACGGTTCACAATCCTTGGGAACTCTATCCCTGGTGCTGCTGTTTTTATCTATTACAAAAAACACATCCCTGCAGCCTCTCCTTACAAGCTCTTGAAATACTATAGAGGCACTCTCCTCAAACTTAGAGGCTCCCTTTTCATACATTATTACACCCTTTTTAGGTAGGAGCCTGGTAAGGTAATAGCCTAAGGCTAGCTTTTTTCTTTCTTTTGGATAATCAGTAACATTAATAGGTCGATTGGTTATATATACGGTATTACCAACACTCTGTCGAAGATATATTGAGGTATTCTTTTCCTTAAAGGTAATCACCTTAGAGGAAATATATCTTCCCTTTCCACGGTGATAAATTTTATACCTAAGAGCCTTCTTAAGCTCATAGCCTTCCTGATCCTCATAGCCTATAAGGAGTGGTGTATGAATCTCTAAATTCATTAATGACTCTGCAGGTATCACTGCTTTATAGAAGGATAGAAAGCTTTGAGCTCCCTTAAGCTTTCCTCTAAATCTTATTCCACTCCACTGAAGTGGTATCCGTACTTCTCCAGCTTCAAAATACAGCTTCTCTTCATCCAGCTTATACCGCCAGTGTCTAAAGAACATTAAACCGCTAATAACAAAGGAATTGTTCTTAAGCTTTATACTGAATATGTGATTCCTCACAGATACCTTTTTGTTATAGAAGCCCTCCTGAGGGTTATTTCTGCTTAAGGAAAGATTCCCGTATTCATCTAGGAATAAATAGGCTTCTACTCCTCCTAAGTCTAAAACCTTAATAATACTGTTAGTATCTTGAGAATGGTACTTCTTAATAATCATTCTTTTATTAGGCTTGCTATTTTCTAATTCTGTGACGTCTATTTCAAATTCTTCCTCTCCATCGGTAAGAGTTAGATATTTTTTTATAACAACTTCGCTTCTTTCGCTATAATTTGCCTTCATCCCAATCTACCTTTCAAAAGTTGATTTTGCTGGAAGCAGCACCTGAAAGGCTTCCTTAAGTCTCTCTGCCTTATCTTCAAAATTCTCTGTTCTGACATTATCATTTATACATACTACACCATGCTTTCCATCACTCACAGCATTGCAGGCCTCCTGAAAATTACTTTCCTTTAAATGATAGCAATACCCAAGTTTTGGATGCCTGGGGATAAACCTTCCTGAAGCCAGCTGCCAAAACTTCATAAGCCACTGGTTTACATTAGTCTGCTGCCTAAATTTATCCCTGCAGGTATTATCTAACACAGAAAATTCCTTCTCCCACACCTCATTAAAGGTAGACTTTAGGAAGCTATTTGCTGTGTGCTGATAGAAGAAGCCTGGAAACCAGGGCCAGGGCATAAGAAGAGTAGTCTTAACTATATTCCTAAAGCCATTTTTAGGGTTGTACCACTTAAATATATTTTTCTTTAAGGCTTCCTTCTTAGAAAAATTACTATTAATCACTGTAGCTATTGCTCCATTTATATGTCCAACGCTATCCTTTCCAAAAAAAATTGCATCCTGAGCAAAGGTGTCACAGGGTAATCCTTTCTTGAAAAAGTCCTCTGGCTTTACGTAAGCGGTGACAAAGGTATCATCATTAAAATACACAAAGTGCTCTGACAGACCATTAATCCTATGAAGGTTAAGTTCAATTGTATGAGAGTTAAAGGTAGGAAGATATTTTTCGGGGATAAACTCCTCATGTCTTACCACCTTAAGCTTAGGATTATCTGTATTCAACCAGGAAGGAATGTGTCCCCAGGTAACAAAAAAAATATTGTTTACCCACGGAGCAAAGGCTTCAACTCCTCTAAACCAGTAGTTTAAATTATCCCAATCTCTAAAACGGACCTCTCTTTTATCGCCTTTCTCTAGAGAGACATATCTATCTCTCTCTTTCCTCCATTCTGGATCGTTTCCATCTACCCATATAAGAACGAAATCTATTTTTTCTTTCATAATCTAATATACGAACCTCCGATATTGCTTTTTTTATAGCTGCATAGTTTCTCTCACAATTATTGTTATCTCTAAGTATAAAGAAATTGTCGATTCTAGCTTTATATCTTTCTTGTAGCTTAAATTTATCCTCGCAGGCTTCCTTAAGACTCTTAAGAACCTCCTTACTATTATGACATACAGGACCAAAACCATCTCTGTAATAGTCAAAGTAACCAGAAGGCTGATGAGCTTTAAAGAATTTCTCCTGGTCAAACTGATAGTAAATAACTGGCTTACTTTGATAAGCAAAATCCATGGATATGCTTGAATAATCAGTAATTATCATATCCGAGGAGGTTATCCTTTTATGAATATCCTCTTCCTCCCAGTAGACTATTTTAATCCTTGGACCTTGGGACTTGAAGTACTTTATAAAAGGGGCCATATTCCTGTGAGGGCAGAAAATCAGCTGAAGCCCCTCCTTATCTAAGATCTCATGAAGCTCAGTATCCATTAATAATTCATTCCAGTACCTAAAATAATAAGTGTTTCTAAAATCTGATATATCCTCTATTTCATAAGATTCCTTAAGGGGATGGGCTATATAGCTTCTCCAGGTTGGACAAACAAATATTGTCTTAGCGGTTGTCCTCTCATCTATTAATGAATCAAATCTGCAGAGTCCTGTATTAACCACATATTCCTTAGGATAACGAAAAGTGTCAATAACAAAAGCTCTTTCCTGCTCAGAGCTGCACATAAACAGCCTTATTTTTGAATTCTTATAATGGAGATAAGGAAGATCATTCATTATAACTCCATGCTGAAGAAATATTCTGGTATTCTTTATAATTCCATAAACCTCTAAAAGATAGCAAACAGCCGCATTAGGCTTGCCCCCCTTTTGAGAGCTAATATTAACCTCTGCAGCAAGATAAAATATCCAGTGAATAAGTCCTCCATATTGTATGGTTTTACCAATGGAGCTCACCTTCTCATAATCATTACAGCTTTTATTTATAGCATATACAGCATCTATTTCTTTATGATTTCTTCTTAGATAGCTGAATAAATAATAGCCATTATCCCTGGCTTCATTTTCATATTCACATATAAGCCACAGTTCTTTTTTATAAAGCCTGTAGATTTTGGCTATAGGAAAGGCAATTAGAAAATACAGCAAATGAACAATATCCCTACATTTAACAAACTTCAATTTATGAAAAAAGCTCTGCTTCATTTGCTATTCTCCTTTTACTTCATTACTATTTCATCATAATTTTACCAGCTTTGGTAGTTTAATATTTTAGCTTTCAATGGCACCTATGTCAATATATGACTAAACTACTTAATACTTCTTCAAGCAAAATTATGAATAGTATATTAATTTTTTTGAGGAGAACGTTATTGAATTTCGATTATACTACATAAATTTATTTCATTTCTTTAATATTTATAATAATTTCGTATAAATCGAGAATTTTTCTAATTAATTTAGTAAAATTTTTCAAAACATCTTCTTTAATTGTATCTTTTATTAAATTTTTTGTTATTAGTTATGCACTTAATAGTTCAATGGAAACTCGTGGCCTCCATCTCTAGATTGACTCAATATTTATAACACTTAAAAAAATCCTCCGATTCCTCGGAGGATTTTTTAGGGATTGTAGGGTGACCGACTATATGTAATCGGCATTAATTAAACAAGGAGTTGTTTAATTATGTTCACTTGCCATATATGTCGTGCTTCTGGGGTAAGAAGCAAAACAAGGCTTCAGTGTATATGTGAATTTAATGTAGGGGCTATTTAATTATTGCGTATCAATAATCACTTAATTACTTGATGATATAAATATACCATCTCTGCCCCTATAGGTATTTTCATTTAGGTTACAAGTTAATTACAAATTAGTTACAGTATTTTATTTCCATTTATAGTATTTTTACGGTATTATTATTAAATTAAACTAAAACTGTTACAAAAAGAAAATCGCCTTGTTACATTTTTTTACAAGTTACTATATCTTTTTATGCACCGACCTGATTTCCATCAATGCTATTAAGCTGAGGGATTTTCTTCTCTCTCTTTGGAGCAGCATCTCTCTGCCAGGCTTCTACTCCTTCTGAGGTTTCCTTCTGGAAGAAAATCTTTAGAGTTAAAAGGATTATCTTTATATCCAGCTTTAAGGAATAATTCTCTATATAGAATAAATCAAGCTTCAGCTTATCATAAGGGGTGGTATTATACTTACCATAAACCTGTGCATAGCCTGTAAGACCTGCTTTCATTCTAAGTCTATAAGGAAACTCAGGGAGCTCCTCTACAT
>JAEXSY010000414.1 GCA_023440105.1 Bacillota bacterium | reverse complement strand
GATAAGCACCAACTTCATCTGCAATTTCTCTAAACCTCTTAAAATCAATAACTCTAGGATAAGCACTTGCACCAGCTACAATGAGCTTAGGCTTTTTTTCTAGGGCAATTTTTCTAACTTCTTCATAATCTATCATTCCTGTTGCCTTAGAAACTTCATAGGAAACAATGTTAAATAGTTTTCCAGAGAAATTAACTGGACTTCCATGAGTAAGATGTCCGCCATGGCTTAAATCCATACCTAACACAGTGTCACCAGGTTTAAGAACAGCAAAATATACCGCCATATTTGCCTGAGACCCGGAATGTGGTTGTACATTTACATGCTCCGCTTCAAATAATTCTTTTAATCTATCTTTTGCTAGATTTTCTACTTTATCTACTACTTCACAGCCCCCATAATATCTCTTGTCAGGATACCCTTCAGCATATTTATTATTAAGTGGTGAACCCATAGCTTCCATCACTGCCTTAGAAGCAAAGTTTTCAGAGGCAATAAGCTCGATATTATGTTTTTGCCTGTCCTCTTCTTCCTGAATTAAATCTAATATTTCTAAATCAGAATCCTTTAAGTTATCAAAGTTCATTTCAACACCTCATCAGTTATATTTGTAATAACATTATAAATTTTATTCCTAACAACTGCAATAATATTATAAGAATTCTGATATAAATTGCATACAATATTAATATTGTACATTGTAAAAAATATTGTTATAATACAGCAGATAATTATTAAAGGAGAAATAATACTATGAAGGAAAGCTCTATAATAAAATTAGCGGCAGAAGCCGGAAAAATAATATTAGAAAATGGCGGAGAAACCTATAGAGTTGAGGAAACTATTAACAGAATCTGTTATTCTTATGAAGTAGAATTTGTAGAAAGCTTTGTAACTCCTACGGGAATAATGGTTTCTACCTTTACTTCAGGAGGTGAAAACATTTCTGTCATAAGAAGAATAAAGAAGCGATCAGTGGATTTAGAAAAGATATATAAGGTTAATGAACTTTCTAGAGATATTGCTGAAAGGAAACTATCTCCTGAAATTTTTCAAAAAAAGCTGCAAGAGATAAATTCAAATTTAAGGTATAACTCATTAACCACCCTATTTTATTCAGGAATTGCTGCTGGAGCCTTTACCTTATTATTTAATGGTAGCTTCAAGGATTCTTTTGTCGCTTTCATTATTGGAGTAGTGATTAAATATATAACCTCATTAATCGGTGATTATAAAATTAATCCTTTTTTTATAAACATAATTGGCGGTGCTGCTACTTCCATAATGGCCTTATCAGCCGTTGCTATGGGCATAGGACAAGACGTTGATAAAATAATTATTGGCTCTGTTATGCTTTTAGTACCTGGCATAGCTATTACCAATGCTATTAGAGATACTATTGCTGGCGATCTTCTATCTGGAGTTTCAAGAGGGGTGGAAGCTATACTGGTGGCTATAGCCATAGCCATCGGTAGCGGTGTGGTTATATCTCTTTGGCAGGATATATTTGGAGGTGTTTTTTAATGATTTCAAGCTGCTTCTACGCCTTTTTCGCTTCTCTAGGGTTTGGGATAATATTTAACATAAGAGGTAAAAAACTCTACTTTGCTGCTCTGGGAGGATCTATTGGTTGGTTTATATATTCCTTATCTCTTAAAGCTATTCCTCCTTTATATGCCTTAACCCTAGCAGCTGTAGGCTTTAGTGTTTATTCTGAAATAATGGCCAGAATTCTTAAGTCCCCTATTACATTATTTGTTATTTGTGCTCTCATCCCGTTGGTACCTGGTGGAGGTATGTATTATACAATGCTTTATATATTACAGGATAATGTAAGTATGGCCATTGAAACGGGAATTGAAACCATATCTAATGCAGGCTCTCTAGTAATGGGTATTCTTATCGTTTCTTCAATTATGAAGATTATAAATAATAAAAAGCAAAATGTAAAAAACAATTGAAAAAAGCACTTCAGTGAGAAGTGCTTTTATTTTATAAAAGAATTTAAGGTATCGATAAGCTGCTCTAATCCTTCTTCCTGTTCACTACCAGCCTCAACTCCCATACAATTTCTCGCATAATTTTCAATTAAAAGGCCACCCACTTTATTGATTGCTGCCCTTACTGCAGCTATCTGTACAAGAACATCTTTGCAGCATACCTGGCTATCAACCATTTTGTATATACCTTTAACCTGACCTTCTATTCTTCTTAATCGTGTTAATAGATTTTTTTGAAGCTCTTCGTTAATATCAGTTTTTTCTATATTATTATCCATAGAATCCTCCTTATACCTATACCCCGTATGTATATGTATGATAACACGTATTAATATAAATTTCAAACATAACATTGTAAATAACATAACAAAAATACCATCGAAGATTCGATGGTATTTTTTACTAATCATTATTTTCTTTAATTATATCTAAGCCTAGCTCTTTAAGCTGTTTATCATCAACGATGCTAGGTGCCTCTGTAAGATAACAGAAAGCATTTTGATTTTTAGGGAATGCTATAACATCCTTAATATTATCTATTCCAGCTAGGAACATAATCATTCTATCGAAGCCAAAAGCTAATCCACCGTGTGGTGGTGGTCCGAATTTAAAGGCCTCAAGAAGGAATCCAAATCTCTCCCAAGCTGATTCTTTTGTAAAACCAAGAACCTCAAACATTTTTTCCTGAAGGTCACTATTATGTATTCTAATACTGCCTCCACCCAGTTCCTCACCGTTTAATACCATATCATAGGCCTTTGCTCTAGCTTTACCTGGAGCGGTGCTTAATAGTTCGATATCTTCATCCATAGGAGCTGTAAAAGGATGGTGAGCTGCAAAATACCTTCCTTCTTCCTCATCGTATTCTAACAATGGGAACTCAGTAACCCACAGGAAGTTAAATTGTTTTTCGTCCTTAATCAGGTCATACTTTTTAGCAAGCTCTAATCTTAGAGCACCTAAAGCCTGGAACACAACAGAATCCTTATCAGCCACAATTAATATTATATCTCCTGTTTCAGCTTCTGCTTTGCTTATTATTCTACTCATTTGCTCATGAGAAAGGAACTTGCTGATAGGAGATTTAATTTCATCTTCCTTTAAAGCTATCCAAGCTAAACCTTTAGCTTTGTAGGTCTTTACAAATTCTCCTAGCCTATCTATATCCTTTCTTCCCATTGAGGCTCCACCCTTAAGGGTTATAGCCCTAACGGATCCACCACTTGCTAGAGCATCAGAAAACACTTTAAAATCACAATCTGAAGCCTCTTCGCTGATATTTTTTAGTTCCATGTCAAATCTGGTATCTGGCTTATCGCTTCCATACCTATCCATAGCTTCTTTATAAGGCAGCCTCATAAAAGGTGTTTTAACATCAACATCTAATACCTTTTTAAAAACATAAGCTATAAGCTCTTCATTGAGCTTCATAACATCATCCTGTTCAACAAAGGATAATTCAATATCAACTTGAGTGAATTCAGGCTGACGATTTGCTCTTAAATCCTCGTCTCTAAAACACTTAACTATTTGAAAGTATCTATCAAAGCCTGAAACCATTAAAAGCTGCTTAAAGAGCTGAGGTGATTGAGGAAGAGCATAAAACATACCTGGATAATTTCTACTAGGAACTAAATAGTCCCTTGCTCCTTCAGGGGTGCTCTTTGTTAGCATTGGGGTTTCAATTTCTAGGAAGCCTTTTTCATCAAGGAAATCCCTTATAGCTTTTGAAGCCTTATGTCTTATAAAAAAGGTTTTCTGCATATCTGGTCTTCTAAGGTCAAGATATCTATACTTAATCCTTATATTTTCAGCAGCATCTAAGCCTTCCTTTATGTATATCGGAGGAGTGTCAGACTCTGAAAGAATTTTAATTTCCTTTCCCTGAAGCTCCACATAACCTGTAGGCATATTTTCGTTTATAGCTTCTCTTTTTACAAGAGTACCTGTAACAGCTATGCAGTATTCTGACTTCACATCATCAGCTTTTGTGAAAGCATTACTATCAATAGCCTCACCAAATACTACCTGTAATATTCCAGTTCTATCTCTTAAATCTACAAATATTAAACCACCTAGGTTTCTCTTACGTTGAACCCATCCCATTACTGTGTAAGTACTTCCGATATGTTCTTCTCGTAATTCTCCGCACATTATATTCCTTTTAAGTCCTTCTAAGGCTTCACCCATCGTAATTCCTCCTTAAATATATTTCTTTAAAACTTATTATATAAAGTATCTAGAAGCTCAATTTTCTTATCAATGAGAGTTTCAATCCTCTCTGTGTACTGTTTTACATCCTTTATATTTCCAAATCGCTCAATGCGATTTTCTTCTAAGAATACAACTTTAGATATGGCATCTGCTCCTAAAGCTATGATAGTTTGCTTCTCCTCTATCATTTCTATATTATAGATACACTCTTTCCCTTTAATAGTATAGCCTACATTTTCCATGTTTCCTAACATATTTTTTTGTCTATACATATAATAAGGTATCATCTCTAGCTCTTCTGAGAGTATTTTAGTAGCACCATACATTTCCTGGAGCTCTTTCTGCTCTGGTACATAGTATTCTTTATTTAACACTATATTTTCATGAATCTTAGAGGCTCTTTTAATAGATAAACCGTGAACCGTAATACTATCAGGTGATAGTTCTTTTATTTCTTTACAGGTATAATTTATCTCTTCTAGACCTTCTCCCTGTAAGCCTACTATAATATCCATATTAATATTATTAAATCCACGACTTCTAGCTTCTTTAAAGATATCTTTAACCAATTGTGCATTATGTCCGCGGCCTATAGCTCTCAGAGTCTTATCATTCATGGTTTGAGGATTAATACTAACTCTATCTACCATAAATTTTTTCATGGTGTCAAGCTTATTAACTGTTATGCTATCAGGTCTTCCGCATTCCACCGTAAACTCTCTTATGTTTCTATCCTTAATAAATCTACTATGAATTATTTTCATTAAGGAATAAAATTCCTCGTCGGAAATGGATGTGGGAGTTCCCCCACCAAAATATACAGTTTCTATCTTCAATTTTCTTTTATCTATATAATCGGCAATGGCATTTATCTCTGTAATTAATGCCTTTAAATATGGTTCGACTAATTGCTTTGAACTGCCTATGGGATTTGAAGCAAAAGAACAGTATGCACATCTTGTGGGACAAAATGGCATACCTATATAAATACTTATACAGTTTTCATCATCATTAATAAAAACAGACTCATTTTTTGCCACTTCCATACACAGCCTAGTTTTTTCTTCTGAAGCTAAATATACCTTTTCAAAGTATTCCAAAACACCTTCTTCGGAAAATCCTCTTTTGATTAAATCATAGGCAATTTTACTCGGTCTTATACCTATTAATGTACCCCAGGGATGCTCCTGACCAGTTTCCTGTTTAAGATACATAAACAATGACTTTTTTACAAAATTATTATATCCGATAATTTTGTCATAATTATACGTAGTACTTTTTGTTGGCCCTTTTATGCTAATAGAGCTATCGTAAATAGAAATATAATATATCTTATCCTCATCATTTTGCGGTATATTAAATACTATATCATCCATGAGGTAATATATATTAAACATTTGATAAACGTCATATCTAAAGGCCATATCATTTAGATTAATATTAATTTTCATAAGCACCCCAGATTAGTTAATAAAAGGATTATAATTTCTTTCCCTTATTATAGTTGTAGCTTCTCCGTGACCAGGATAAACAATAACATCATCTTCTAATATCATAAGCTTTTCTACAATGCTATTTATTATAGTATCATAGTCTCCACCTTCAAAATCAGTTCTACCAATGGAGCCTTGAAATAATGTATCTCCAGAAAACAGGCAATCTTCTATAAGGAAGCACATGCCCCCTGGTGTATGGCCTGGCGTCCATATACATTGAATTTGAAACTCAACAATATTTATAACCTCTTTATCTTCAATAAAAGTAACCTCGATATCAGGAAATCTTCCATAGACAGGACTTCCTTTTCCCATGAGATCAATATCTAATTTATTAATATAAGTCATAACCCCATATCTATCAGCTATTGCCTTCAAGGCACCTACATGATCCATATGGCCATGCGTTAACAAAATTGCTTTTACATTTAGATTTAGCTTTTCAATATTATCTATAATAAAATCCTCGTCGCCTCCTGGATCTAAAACTAAGGCGTCCTTTGTCACTTCATTATA
The DNA here is from genome assembly GCA_023440105.1 of Bacillota bacterium. Taxonomy (GTDB): domain Bacteria; phylum Bacillota; class Clostridia; order Clostridiales; family Clostridiaceae; genus JAEXZL01. Next base: position 1,498 of record JAEXSY010000414.1, on the reverse strand, counting down.
AATTAAATAACAATTTGCAGCTAGCATACCTGCAGGGATAGTTTTAACAATCATTATTAACACCTCTTAAAATGTTTTCTTACTATCTAATATTATTGTTACAGGGCCATCATTTATTATATGAACTTCCATATCAGCACCAAAGCTACCCGACGCAACAAAAGCTCCTTCTTTCTTGCATTCTGCGATGAATAACTCGTATAAGCCTTCAGCTTTATCTCCCCCCAGGGCATTCATAAAATTTGGTCTTCTGCCCTTACGGCAGTCTCCCAAGAGAGTAAACTGGGATACTACTAATAACTCTCCCCCAACATCTTTTAAGGATAAGTTCATTTTTTCATCATCATCCTCAAAAACACGAAGATTTATAATTTTATCCTTTAGATACTTTACATCCTCTTCATTGTCATCTTTTCCTATCCCAAGTAAAACCGTAAAACCTAAACCTATGCTGCCAATAATCTTTCCTTGAACCTTTACGTTGGATTCCTTAACTCTTTGAACTACAGCTCTCATAATGTACTCCTTAAAGTTTTTTAAAAAAGAAAAATAAGGTTAATTATACATTCTATATACTTCCATTACTCCATTTAAGCGTCTAATTTTTCTCATTAATTCTTTCAGCTGTTCTATGGATTTTATTCTTAATTTTATATTAATTGAGGCAATATTATTCTTCGAGGTTTTAGCATTTAATGCTTGAAGCTGCAGATTGGATTCTGATATTATAGTCATAATATCGGTAAGTAAGCCACTTCTATCCTCACCTCTAACTTGAATTTCACTAATGTAATCTTCTCCTTGAGAGGTTCCCCAGCTGACTTCCACAAGCTTATGCTGTTCCTCAGATGGAAGGCTCCTAATATTTGAACAATCCTTACGATGTACTGAAATACCCCTGCCTTTAGTAATATACCCCACTATTTCGTCTCCAGCTACAGGACCACAACATTTAGCAAATCTCACCATTATATTGTTTAATCCTTTTACAGTAACTCCTGCTGCTGAATTCTTCACTTTTTGAGACTTATTATTTTGTTCTTCAATAGATTTATTAATGTCTTCAACAGTAATAGATTTATCTGTATTCTGAGTTTCTTTTAATTTTGAAACCAATGTAGAAGCTATAATCTGGCCCATACCTACAGAAGCATATATATCATCCTGAGAATGAAAATTATATTTTTTCATTACCTTGTCATATATATCCCCCTTGGTGAGCTCTGAAAAATTAGTCCCCTGCTTTTTAGCTTCCCTTTCAAGCATTTCTTTTCCTTTGGAAATATTCTCATCCTTTTTAGCCTTTTTATACCATGCTCTAATTTTACTTTTTGCTTGATTGCTTTTTACAATATTAAGCCAGTCTAAATTTGGTCCTTTTGCTATAGTTGATGTTAATATTTCAACTATATCTCCCGTCTTCAGTTTGTAGTCTAAGGTTACCATCTTACCATTAACCTTAGCACCAATACATCTATTTCCTATATCTGTATGTATT
>JAEXSY010000341.1 GCA_023440105.1 Bacillota bacterium | reverse complement strand
ATTCTTGATGGCCCTACTGTCAGAACTTCCGTGTGCTTTTATAGTTAATCCTTTTACACCTAGAAGAGGAGCGCCTCCATGCTCTTTATAATCAAATTTTTTCTTAAGATTTGAGAATACTGGCTTTAAGAAAATCGCCCCTATCTTAGTCATGACGCCAGACATTATCTCTCTTTTAATTAAAGAAAATAAATTAGAAGAAACACCTTCATACATTTTTAGTACTGTATTGCCTACAAAACCATCGCAGACAAATATCTGTACATCTCCTTTGGGTATATCTCTAGGCTCAACATTTCCTACAAAATTTATATCTGCTTCCTTAAGAAGTTCATAAGATGCCTTTGTTAGTTCATTACCTTTTTCAGCTTCGGCCCCGATATTTATTAAACCGACCTTTGGATTATTCACTTTAAGGACATTTTCAAAATATGTTTTACCCATTAAAGCAAATTGAACAAGATTAGTAGGCTTACAATCAACATTTGCACCGGAATCTAAAACCAAAAAATTACCATTTACTCCAGGCATTAATGGTGCTAATGCTGGTCTGTCTACACCTTTGATTCTACCTATAATAAGAAGTGCTGCAGCTAATATGGCTCCAGTACTTCCTGCTGAAATAACTGCATCGGCTCTACCATCTTTTACCATTGTAACTGCTTTTACTAAAGATGAATTCTTTTTTCTCCTGACTGCTAACACTGGTGATTCATCATTGCTGATAATGTCATCTGCTGCTTCTATGAGAAGTCTGCTCTTATCGTAAGTAAATTTTGACAATTCTTTAGATAATAACTCTTCTTTACCTGTAATAATAATAGTGGTATCATTATTCTCTTTTAAGTATTCTATGCATCCCTCTATTACAGCCTGTGGGGCATTATCTCCACCCATACCATCAACGGCAATTCTCATATGGATTCACCTCTATTAATTGTTATTTTATATAAAAGAAAAGAAAGTCATAAGACTTTCTTTATTGTTCAGATGCAACAATTTCTTTACCTTTGTAATAACCACAACTCTTGCAAACTCTGTGAGCAAGCTTCATTTCATGACATTGTGGGCACTCAACAATACCAGGAGCGCTTAATTTAAAAGTTTGTGCTCTTCTTGAATCTCTTCTAGCTTTAGAGAATCTTCTAGCTGGATTTCCCATTATCTACACCTCCTTATCAGATAAAAACAAGTCTTTAAGTTTTGCCATTCTGATGTCAACATCATCCTTTGAGCATTTGCACTCTTCATGATTAAGATTTACTCCACAGCTTTGGCATAGCCCTTTACAGCCATCCTCACATAATTTCTTTATTGGAAGAGAAACTATAATGTTATCTTGGATAACCTTAAGTAAATCAATATAATCTTCAGTTATAATAGTAACATCAGTATTTTCTTGCTTAGTATCCTGAGAATACTCCTCAAATATATTAATAGTAATATCTGAGTTATATCTATCTAAGCACCTTGTACAAGTTAGCTCTAGTGTAGTAGATACTTCTATATCTAATACTACTAGGTTATCTTTTACAGATACTTTACCTTTAGCCTTTATTGGTGAGAGAAATTTAATTTCTTCACTATTATAAAGGAAGGAATCGCTTTTAAAAATTTCATCAATATTTCTTGTGAAATTTTTACGTTTAAGTAATTCTTTAATATCTAATTTCATTTGATCAGCCCCATTGTTCTAATAACATCTAAAATTGATAAATATTATATAGTTAAGAGCTTTTCTCACTCCTTGCAAGTAAAATTACTTTACAAACACAATTTATTATATAGAGAGGATACATAAAAGTCAAGGAAATTGTTGTTTATTTACTGCTATAACAATTATATATTCCTCATATAAAACTATTATACAAATTTTAAAATCTTAATATAACTATACGGCAGTATAATTAATAATAGAAAGACTGTGCGGAGTAACCTTAGCACAGCCTTATTTTATTTTTACTATTTTACAAGAGCTACAGTATCTTTAGCAATCATCATTTCTTCATCTGTAGGTATAGTATAAACCTTAACCTTTGATGATTCAGTACTTATCTCAGTAAGCTTACCTCTAACTTTATTCTTGGCAGCATCAAAATCTACACCTAAGAATTCTAAGCCTTTACAAATATCTTCTCTAGTTTCTGGGGAATTTTCACCGAGGCCTGCAGTAAATACTATACAGTCTACCCCACCCATTGCGGCTGCATAGGAACCTATATATTGTTTTACTCTGTAGTTAAACAGCGTGAGTGCTAGCTCTGCTCTCTTATTTCCTTCTGCAGCTGCATCTTCAATATCTCTAAAATCACTGCTTACACCAGAAATACCAAGTACTCCTGATTTTTTATTTAGTATATTTTCAACTTCTTCTACAGTAATCTTTAATTCTTTACATAGGAAGGATACGATAGCTGGATCTAAGTTACCGCTTCTTGTTCCCATAGCTAGGCCTTCTAGAGGTGTAAAGCCCATGCTAGTATCTACTGAAATTCCATTCTTTATTGCTGTTACACTGGAACCATTTCCTAGATGACAGGTAATGATTTTTAGATCTTTAATATCTTTGCCCATAGCCTCCGCTGCTTTAGCAGAAACATATTTATGAGATGTACCGTGGAAACCATATTTTCTTACACCATAATTCTTATAATATTCATAAGGTAATGCATAGATATAAGCTTCCTCTGGCATTGTCTGATGGAATGCAGTATCAAATACAGCTACCATTGGAGTTTCAGGCATAAGCTCTTTACATGCATTGATACCTATAATATTTGGAGGGTTATGTAACGGTGCAAGCTTCACACAATCCTCTAAGGATTTCATTACCTCTTCGTCTATTATAACGGATTGTGCATATTTTTCTCCACCATGAACAACTCTGTGACCTACAGCTGTTATTTCATCCATGGAATTAATAACACCATTAGCTTCATCCACAAGAGCAGCCAAAACTAATTTTATAGCATCCTTATGATCATTCATAGGCTGCTGTATTACATATTTATCTCTTCCTTCTACCTTCTGTGTTAAAATAGATCCTTCTATCCCTATTCTTTCAACTAATCCTTTAGCTAGTACGCTTTCATTCTGCATATCAATAAGCTGATACTTTAATGATGAGCTTCCGCAGTTTATTACTAGTACCTTCATTTTTATACTCTCCTTTTGATTTTAGTTCTGAGACTAAATATTAATTAGTGCATATTTTGAGCCTGTAATGCTGTTATAGCTACCACATTAACAATATCCTCTACAGAGCAGCCTCTTGACAGGTCATTTATGGGCTTAGCAAAGCCCTGGCAAACCGGGCCGATGGCTTCAGCATTGGCAAATCTTTGTACTAACTTATAGCCAATATTACCGGCCTGTAAATCTGGGAAAACTAAAACATTAGCTTTTCCTGCAACAGGACTGTTTGGAGCCTTTTGACTTGCAACCTTTGGTACTATTGCAGCATCTAACTGTAATTCTCCATCTATATTTAAATCTGGTCTCTGGGTCTTCGCCAGCTCTGTTGCTGTTCTTACTTTTTCAACTAGCTCATGGTCAGCACTACCCATTGTTGAAAAGGATAGCATTGCGACTTTAGCCTCCATGTTAAATAGATTTTTGGCTGTTTCCGCTGTAGCTATAGAAATTGATGCTAGCTGCTCTGCTGTTGGATTTGGATTAACCGCACAGTCTGAGAATAAAAGCATTCCTTCATCTCCATATTGAGAACCAGGGACAAGCATTATAAAGAAGCTTGATACCACAGAAACTCCAGGGGCTGTTTTAATAATTTGAAGTCCAGGTCTCAAAAGATCACCTGTAGTATGAATAGCTCCAGATACTAGCCCATCAGCATCTCCAACCTTAACCATCATTGTTGCAAAGTATAGAGGATCTCTAACAATCTTATCAGCCTTTTCAATTGTCATACCTTTATTTTTTCTAAGTTCATAAAAGCCATTAACGTATGTCTCTAATTTATCTGATTTCTCAGGATCAATTATCTCAATACCTTCTAAATTAACCTTAAGATTTTCTGCATTTGCCTTTATTATGTCTTTGTTACCTACCAGAATAACATCAGCTAATCCCAGCTTTGTTATTTCTTGAGAAGCTAATAGGTTTCTCTCCTCTTCTCCCTCAGGAAGCACAATTCTCTTTCTATCACTTTTGGCTGCTTCCCAAATCTTTTTCATCAGCTCCATGTTCTAAGCTCCTTTCACGAACAAATATTTACATATATAAATATACAACTTTTATTATACACATTTCAACAGCAAAAGCATAGAAGCAAAAAAATACTTTAATTATTTTATATATAGGTTATAATTCATATAAAAGTGATTATTAACAATTTACAGTAATTACATCAATGGAGGTACTCTATGAAAACTACTGCAATAATAAGCGAATATAACCCTTTGCATTTAGGTCATTTGCATCATATTAAATACACAAGAAAAGAAACAGGTAGTGATGCCCTGATTTGTATAATGAGTGGCAGTTTCACTCAAAGAGGTGTTCCATCAATTATCGATAAATGGACTCGAGCTGAAATGGCAATTAAGTCAGGAATAGACCTAGTGATTGAGCTTCCGGTAATTTACTCTGTAGCTTCTGCAGAATTTTTTTCTAGGGGAGCTGTAGAAATATTAGATAAATTAAATATTGTTAATTATTTATCTTTTGGTTCAGAAAGCGGTGATATAGACATTATTAGAGCCATAGGAGAGATATTAGCTAATGAACCAGAAGCTTATCGTATTCATCTAAGAAAAGATTTGAAAGCCGGCCTTCCTTTTACTCAGGCTAGGACTAATGCATTAAAAGAATACATAAGGGAAAAAAATTTAAACAATGGTCTTACTGATACTTTACTTAATTCTTCAAATAATATTTTAGCTATAGAATACTGTAAGGCATTAGTAAAGCTAAATAGCTCTATAAAACCTATAACTTTACAAAGACTAGGAGATAGCTATAATACTAGAGTACCAAAATCTACTTTTACTAGCGCAACAGCACTTAGAAATATAATTAGCACAGGTGCCTTTAGCGAATTAAAAAAATATGTATCGGAAGAGGTAAATAAAACCATTATATCCTTACTAGATAACGATTATACTTTTGCTCATTATGAGGCTATGTTCCCATATCTCAAATATAAACTGTTATTAGATCATGGTTTAAAAGGTATTCCTGATGCAGGAGAAGGTCTTGATAATAAACTTTACAGAGGAGCACTAACCTCTAATACTTTAGATGAGCTTATTATGCATGGAAAAAGTAAAAGATACACATATACCAGAATAAGCCGGATACTTTGTCAATATTTTTTAGGCTTTGAGAATTATCCCATTGAAGTTATGAGAAAGGAAAGTCCAGAGTATTGCAGAATACTTGCATTTAATGATGTAGGTAGAGCACTTATAAAGGAAATAAAGAAAAAGTCAGAAATAAATATTATTAATAAGATTCCTAACACTCTTTCTCCAATGCTTGCTTTAGATATTAACAGTACCAGAGCTTATTCAATTATCAATCCTTGCATTAAACCTAATGAAGATTATTTAAGAAGTCCAAGTTATTTATAGGCTTTTTAAATATCTTGGTGATAATTTATTTTCATATTAAATATAAATAAATATGAATTATCACGGAGGAGAGACAATTGCTTATATTTATCATAATAATATTACCGTTCTCCTTGTTGCTGATATACAAGGAAAAAATAAGCATATTATATTGTTTAGTTATTAGTCTTCTAATCACTTATTTTATTTTGTTCCCACGAGTGTGTATAGATTCGGCTTTGATGGGATTAAAGCTTTTTATTAATTCTGTTTTTCCAACAATATTTCCTTTTTTATTTTTATGTAATATGCTTATTTGCTATGATGGAATTGAGCTCTACTCCAAGTTAATTGGCCCTATTATTTGTACACCCTTAAGATTATCAAAGCAATGTAGCCTTCCACTTATTATCAGCTTTTTATGCGGTTATCCTTTAGGAGCAAAATATAGTACAGATCTCTATGAGAAAGGCTTCATTTGTGAAGAGGTATATATTAGACTGCTTAATATAGCCTCTAATGTTAGTCCTTTATTTCTTTTAGGTTCTGTGGCTACAGCTATGTTTAATAATAGTTATGTAGGATATATATTGTTAATTGGCAGCTATTCCTCATGCTTTATTATGTCCTTATTAATTAAGCCTATAAAGAGTTCGCCACAGTATTTTGATAACAATAAATCAATAGATACGAATATTGGCAATGCTCTAAGAAAATCATTGGAAGACGCAACGAAAACCTGCATGGCAGTTGCAGGTTTTATAGTAATATTTTCTGTTATAACTTATGCAGTGAAAAATTCGTCCATCTATCAAAGCCTTGTTTATTTAGTAATGAATAATTTTAGAATAAATAAAGCACTATTAGACTCCTTGTTTTTAGGTATGATGGAAACCACTAATGGTTGCTATATTATTTCAAAATCTGCTTTAAATATAGAAACAAAGATATCTATTGCAAGCTTTTTATGCAGTTTTAGCGGATTTTCAATAATAGCTCAAGTCCATTCCTTTACTTATAAGCATAAAGGTTTTAAGTTAAGAATATACACTATTAGAAAGCTTGCCCAAGGCTTAATAAGCGCAGGTATTACTTACCTAATCTGCACCTTCATATTAGAGAGCTCTGCTGCTTTGAGTTCTTCTATTACAATATCCAAAAATATATACTTTATATTCATGATGATTCTATTATGTATAAGTTTTTTAGTATATCTTTTTGGAAGCTTATTTAATAGATCGTAATTCTTTAATATTTTCCCTAATATCCTTAACAGTTCCAGAGATATCATCAGTAAGACCTATAGCAGTCTTTTCAACATTGGATTGTATACATTTAATTATTTCCTGTGTTTTACCTTCGATTTCTTTTTCTAGCTGTGTTAATACTTCATCAGCATAATCTCTAGCACCGAGTCGTATAGCCTTAGCATCTCTTTGTGCTGCATTAAGTATTTCTTGAGCTCTAATTTGCGCTTCTTTTGTGATATCATGATTTTCAACCTGCTTTTTGAGCATGTCCATGGTATCTTGTTTTACTGTTTCATATTCCTTTTTTGCTTCAGCCATTATTCTATCTTTTTCACTTACAATCCATTGAGCTTTCTTAATATCATCAGGTAGATAGTTGAATATTTGATCTAATAAATCTGTAAATTCTTTTTTGTCAATAATTACCTTGCCTGTAATTGGAACCTTGGGAGCAGACTCTATTATATCCTGCAAGTATTCCAATAGCTGCATAACCTCCATAATTACTCACCCCTAACTTTTTTTTCTATATCTTCAATAAGATCTTCAGGAACAAAATCCTTAAGGCTTCCTCCAAACTTTGCAATCTGTTTTACATTTGATGAGCTTACATATGAGTATTTCTCATCGGTCATCATAAATAAAGTTTCTACTTTATCTGCAAGCTTACTATTAATTTGTGCCATTTGTATCTCATATTCAAAGTCAGAAATAGCTCTTAAGCCCTTTATTACTATATTATAATTATTGTCCTTCATATAATTAGCCAATAGTCCTTGAAAGCTCTCGACTTTTACATTTTTATATTTCTTTATAACTCTTTTGATCAAATTTACTCTTTCATCAATAGTAAATAATGACTTTTTTTCTGAGTTAACTAATACAGCTACTATTACTTCATCGAAAATTTCTGAGCTTCTTTCAATTATATTTATATGTCCGCTGGTTATAGGATCGAAGCTTCCTGGATATATTGCAACTCTCATCTTTAGTCCTCCTTGTATTTATAAAAGCAGACAGTGGTATTTCCATATTTTCTTTTATCTTTTAGAATAATTGAGGAGGAACCTTGGTAAATTTCTTCAGAGGTATCTATTTTAGTTACTATTATCCCATCATTTTGAAGAATTTCTAGCTCTTCAATCATCTCTACAGCCTTTGGTATCATATTCTTTAAATATGGTGGATCAATAAATATAATATCAAAAATGATTTTTCTTTGTGAAAACTTTATTAAATTATTATAGGCATCAGAGTTGTAGCTATAACAAAAGCTATCAAAACCTAATTGACTAATGTTCTTCTTTAAATAAGGATATGTTAAGGGACCAGCATCTATAAGATGGCATTCCTTCGCCCCTCTACTAGCAGCCTCAAGTCCTAAACTGCCAGTGCCAGAGAACATATCTAATACAACTGCATCAGGTGTATATCCTTGAATTATGTTAAATATTGATTCTTTAATTCTATCTAAAGTAGGTCGTGTATCGTAGGTAGGTGGTGATAATAGTTTTCTACCTTTTGCTTTACCTGAAATAATTCTCATGAGAATATCTCCTTATTATAATAATTAAAATTTTAGCATATATTATTTGAGTTTACAAATCTATTGTTTGTTAATTGAAGCATATATATTTCTCACTGACTTCTATTTGTTTAATAATTTCACCTTTTATAAGGATGTCTTCCTCTCTATTAGAAGAATATACCAAGCTAGCCTCTATGTTAGCAGCTCGCAAGATGTTCCCATCTCTAAGTACATCAGCTATCATAAAACCAGTGTCACCATGCTGTTTTGTACCAAATATCATACCCGTTCCCCTAAGCTTCATATCCTGCTCAGCAATGAAAAAACCATCATTACTTTTTGTCATTATTTCCATTCTTTTTCTAGTAATATTATTTTCTGCTTTAGCTATAAGTATACAATAGGACTGATATTGTCCTCTTCCAACTCTTCCTCTTAACTGGTGTAATTGAGACAAACCGAATCTTTCAGCATTTTCAATAATCATTATACTAGCATTGGGAACATTGACCCCCACTTCTATAACAGTTGTTGCCAGAAGAACATCTATATTTCCATCCTTAAACTTCTTCATTATTTCTTCTTTTTCTTTAGAGTTCATTTTTCCATGGAGAATTGCCATTGAAAACCTTGAGAAATATGTGTTTTTCAATTCTTCATATAATGTATTTATTGATTTTAGGTCTAATTTATCATTTTCCTCTATTAATGGACATACTATGTAGACCTGCCTTCCTCTTCTGATCTCATCTAATGCTTTAGTGTACGCTTGCTGCCTATTAGATGAGGTATAATACTCCGTTTCTATTTTCTTTCGTCCGGGAGGAAGCTCATCTATTATTGATATATCTAAATCATTATATAAATATAGGGCCAAGGTTCTCGGTATGGGAGTTGCAGACATAACCAGTACATCTGCCGCTTGATTTTTATTTATGAGCTTACCTCTCTGGTTTACACCGAAACGGTGCTGCTCGTCAGTTATTACTAAGCCAAGCTTCGAAAAAACTACGTTATCTTCGATTAAAGCATGCGTTCCAATTACAACAGCAGGTTCACCTTTCTGGAGTTCTTCTTTGATTAAGTTCTTCTTTGATGTCTTAGTACTTCCCGTTAATAAATGTACTTTCACATTAAACTTCTCAAAAAGCTTTATTGCTTCATTATAATGCTGCTCTGCTAATATTTCTGTCGGGGCCATAAAGGCTACCTGATAGCCATTAAAATATACGTTAAATGCAGCAATAAAGGCTACTATTGTCTTGCCGCTCCCCACGTCTCCCTGTACTAATCTATTCATAGGATAGCTTCTCTTTTGATCTATTAGAATTTCTCGAACAGTTCTATTTTGAGCTCCTGTTAGCTGAAAAGGAAGACATTCCTTAAACATAGATAATTCTTTGGTCATAACAAAATTAATTCCTTGCTTTTCATTCCTTAGGTGTTCCTTGATAGTTAAGAGTTTTAAAGAATAAGTAAAAAGCTCCTGAAATTTTAACCTATTCATAGCTTTTTTAAGAGAATCACTGTCTTTAGGAAAATGTATATATCTAATAGCAGAGTCTAAGGATATGAGATTGTATTTTTCAACTAGGCTTAAAGGAAGGTTTTCCTTAATTTTAATCGTATCAAGTATGAGATGCACCAGCTTAGAAATCATCTTATTAGTTATAGCATCTCGCAAGGAGTATTTAGCTATAATCTCTCTCTCTTGTAATAGATTTTTACTTATTATTGGATTTATCATCTCTATGCGGGCATTGACTACCTTTACCTTTCCAAGTAGAAAAACCTCCTCATCCTTTTTAAAATTATTCTTTATATAAGGTTGGTTAAACCACTTACCATGTATTTCGTACTTACCATTATTAAAGATTAATGTAGTTAAGGTTTTACCATTCTTAACTCTTAAGCTGCTTTTAACCGAAACAAATTTACACTTTATTGAGTATTTTTCTGTATCAATAAAATCTTCAAGAGAAAACTCATTATTAATGAATTCATAATCCCTTGGTAGATATAAAAGTAAATCTAAAATAGTATAAATTCCACATCTATTTAAAACTTCTGCTGTTTTAGGTCCAACACCTTTCAGTTTTGAAATCTCAAGATTTAAATTCATCAGTTACCTCCAAATAAAAAAATCGCCTTTGGCGATTTTTTATTCTACTGAAACAATGAAATAATAAAGCGGCTGATCGCCATTATAGCACTGAATGTCAAGGTCAGGATATTTCTCTTCTAACTTTTGAACTATTTCAGAGACCTTTTCCTTATCACTATCAGCACCGTAGAAGAGAGTTATTAGTTCAGATTCCTCTGTAACCATATCTTCTATCAGCTCTTCAGTAAGCTCATAAACATCACTGCCCACCTTTTTTATTTTACCTTCTATTAAGCCAAGAATATTTCCTTCTTTAATTTCAATTCCATCCATTTCTGTATCTCTTACAGCATAAGTAACAGAACCAGTGGTAACTGTCTCTATTACATTATTCAGCTCTTCTGTATTGGCTTCAACTTCTGCCTCGGGATTAAACATTGTTAAACATGAAATTCCCTGAGGAATTGTTTTTGTAGGTATAACTATAATATTTTTATCGCTAATTTCGGCAGCCTGGGAAGCAGCCATTATAATATTTTTATTGTTAGGTAGTATAAATATATTTTCTGCATTGAGATTATCTATACATTCTAGCATATCCTGTGTGCTAGGATTCATTGTTTGACCGCCTTCGATAACGCTGTCAACTCCTAAATCTAAGAAAATCTTCTTAATTCCTTCTCCTGCAGCAACAGAAATAAAGCCGTACTTCTTTGATTCCTGTGAGATTTCTTCCCCCTCTGAAGCAGTCCCCATATCCTTCATTTTTTTGTGGCTTTCATCTACTAAAAGGTTTCTATGTTCCTCTCTCATATTATCTATCTTTATCTTTGTAAGCTCACCAAGCTTAACTGCTTCTGCAAGAACCAAACCAGGATCGTTGGTATGGATATGTGTTTTAATTACATCTTCATATCCCACAACAATCATAGAATCTCCGTATTTACCTATGGTATTCTTAAATTCTTCTGCCCTACTACTGTCACCTATTATAATAAACTCAGTACAGTATCCAAAGGTAATCTCGTGATCATCAAGATTATGGGCGGCTGAAGCTGCTCCTTTACTATTATGTGCCTCTTCTATAGTTGCATTTATGTCCAGATTAAGGGCTTCATACATACCCTGTAAAATAATTAATAATCCCATACCGCCGGAATCTACAACCTTAGCTTTCTTTAAAGCAGGAAGCATATCTGGAGTTTTATCTAATACAATCTTTGCCTGAGAGCAAACCTCTTCCATAAGAAGAGTTATATCCTTATGATTAGAAGCTATTGCACTATCTCCCGCTCCTCTTATAACTGTAAGTATAGTACCTTCGGTAGGCCTCATAACAGCCTTATACGCAGACTTGGCACCTTCAGCTAGTGCCTGCGCCAATTCTTTACTATCAACTGAATCTTTATTTTCTAAGCCTTTAGAGATACCACGAAGTATTTGAGATAATATAACACCTGAATTACCTCTAGCCCCCATAAGAGCACCCTTTGCTAAAATTTTTGAGGCAGTTCCTATTGAAGTTATATTCTTATTCTCAATCTCTTTTACAGCTGCTCTGAAGGTCATGGACATATTTGTACCAGTATCCCCATCAGGAACTGGAAAAACATTTAATGAATTTACATACTCCTTTTGCTCTTCCAGTCTATTATTGGCGTGAACAACCATGTTGTAGAATTGTTCACCATTTATCTTTAAGTATTCCATCATATACCTCCTAGACCCTGACCGCTTGAACATTTACTGTAATGGTCGACACTTTAAGGCCTGTGTAATTTTCAACATTATATCTTACTTTTTGAATTATATTATTTGCTATAACAGAAATTTTAGTTCCGTATTCAATCATAACATATAAATTTATAGATAACTCATTGTTTTTGTTTGTTATTTTTACACCCTTACTAAGATTTTCAATTCTCATTAATTCCCACAGTCCTTCAGTAGCACTTTTAGAAACCATACCTACAACACCATAGCATTCCATGGTAGATAAGCCTACGATTTTTGCTATAACTTCTTCTGAGTATGATACTTGGCCGTTATCATTAGAAAATCCTATCATTTCTAATCCTCCTTATTAACTGATATAGTCTATTCTATATTAATATTCTTATTAATTCAATATTAACATAAAAAATAAAGGTTTATCCGTAATAAGATACATTTTCCTTGCAATATCTTTAAATTATTGATAGAATATTATTTGTCTTAATGAAGAGTATATCTTCTGTGGTTAAGGAGGTGTTTTAATATGTCAAGAGTATGTGAAGTATGCAATAAAGGCGTAGTTGCAGGTGTACAATTCAGTCACTCACATCGTCAGTCCAAAAGAACTTGGGCTCCTAATATAAAAAAAGTTAGAGCAATTGTTGATGGAACACCTAGAAGAGTTCATGTCTGCACAAGATGCTTACGTTCTGGAAAAGTTGAAAGAGCAATATAGCATATAAAAAATGCAATTGATAAATCAATTGCATTTTTTATTTATGTTTTTTTAAAAAATATCCGGACGATTCTTGATAAAAACCTAGGTAACTTTATGGCTATGATCTTCATTCTTCCTCCTATTCTTATCTTACTTATACTCCGCTAACGTCCATCCAATATAAATAAGCACAGCGCCGGCAATAATGATCCACACCCAAAAAGGCATAAATACAGCCAGGAGAAGTCCCAGTCCTATAGCACCTATTATCAATCCTAATTTTTTTTTGAACCTGCCTTTTAGCCTCATTGAATCTCCAAATACCATGCTTTACTAACAGTATATTCGATATTTAATTATAGGTGTCAAGATTTTAAAAGTATTTTTTAGTCCTTTGGAAGTATTATCATTAATACTCCTGAGTTTAAAGAAATTTTTACTTTATCATTTAAAAAAACATTTGAAACAGTATAAGAAGACCATGAATTAAGAGTAAAGTTTTTTAGAGGATATCTTACTCCTTCTACAGTTAACCCCCTTACCTTTTCTGTAAAAGCTTGAAAGGAAATTAGTTGCCCAGGAGCTCCACAAATTTCTGTGTCAGCTTTTAATAAAAATATTATATTATTATCATCCTTAATGTAGCCTTTAATATTTTTATCTAAGAGAACCTTCAATAAACCTATATTACCAAAGACATGATCTAGTCTGCTCCCTGTACAGGAAAGCAGTATAATTTCATCAGGCTTTAAGTCTATTGCTTTATGAAGGCAGAGCTCTGTGTCCGTATAGTCTTTTTTTGAAGGAAACCTTTCTATCTTAACTCCAGAGTCAATATAATACTCAAATAAATTCTTATCTAAAGAATCAAAATCTCCTAGCAGCAAGTCAGGCAGCTTATCTACAGCTTTTATATATTCTCCACCTCGGTCAGCACAGATAATGTAATCGCATCTTTGGCTCTCCTTTTTCAGCAATTCCATTGAAGGAGGTGATCCTCCGCCTATAATTAATACCTTCATTTAAATAGATTCTCTCAATAATTTAATATTTTCTTCTACTTTATTCTCTTTAAAAACCGCTGAGCCTGCAACAACAATATCTGCACCTGCTAGAACAATTTCTTTTATGTTTTTCGAATCAATTCCGCCATCTACTTCTATAAGAGTGCTCAATCCTTGGCTGCTTATCATCTTTTTTAAATCCTTGATTTTATCTGTAGTATAATTTATGTACTTTTGTCCTCCAAACCCTGGATTTACCGACATGAGAAGCACCATATCTAATTCTGGAAGAATGTATTTAAGTACATCTACCGGTGTCGCTGGGTTAAGTACCACTCCACATTTTATTCCTAGGGATTTAATTAAATTTATCGTTCTATCTATATGTACATCAGCTTCCCAGTGTAATGTAATTATATCTGCACCAGCTTCAGCAAATTCCTTAACATATTTTGATGGATTATTAATCATAAGATGAACGTCAAAAGGGAGCTTAGTTAAACCTCTGATTGATTTTATTATAGGAGTTCCAAAAGATATGTTTGGAACATAGCTTCCATCCATAACATCGATATGAACCATATCTGCATTTCCTTTTTCTAATTTTTCTATAGCCTTACCTAGCTCAGAAAAGTCTGCTGATAGAATTGACGGGGCTATTTTTACCATTTATTATTCCTCCTTTGAGATAATTCCTCATAGTATTTTTTATAAAAATTATATCTTTCTCCGTTGATTTCATTGTTTGTAGCAGCATCCATAACAGCACAACCGGGTTCTTTATAATGCATGCAACCTCGGAATCTGCAATAAGGCTCATAATCATGGAATTCAGGGAAATAGTCTTTTAAAAAATCTTTTTCAATAAAGTCCATTTCTAATGTGGAAAAACCCGGAGTATCTACTAACAATCCATTTTCCACCTCAACCAGTTCACTGTGCCTTGTAGTATGTTTTCCTCTTCCTATTTTATCACTTACATTCCCAGTTTCCATATGATAAACTCCTAAAAGCTGATTCATTAACGTTGATTTTCCTGCTCCAGAAGGTCCGCAGAGAACTGTTATCCTGTCCTTGAGCATATGCCTTAAACCCTCAATGCCCTGGCCTTTTTTAGCATTGATGAAAAGCATTCTATAACCTGTTCTAGAAAAACATTCTTCTAGCATTATTAAATCTTCTTTTCTCCCTTGATCGATTTTATTAATACAAATAACAGGCTTAATATTTTTATGTTCGCATTGAATTATAAATTTATTTAATAGCTCAAAATTCAAGTCTGGATTCTTAATAGCAAATACAACAAATGCCTGATTAACATTAGCAACTTGTGGCCGCAATAATTCTGAGGATCTCTCCATTATAGATGTTATTACTCCCTTATTATCATCTATAGAAAATTCAACCCTATCTCCTAC
>JAEXSY010000236.1 GCA_023440105.1 Bacillota bacterium | reverse complement strand
GACTTGAAGGACTTGGGGGAATTCAAGCGGTAAGATGGGGAGGGATAATACGACCTATTTTATCCATTACAAGGGAAGAAATAGAAGAATACTGCAGTACCTATTCTTTAGAGCCGAGAGTTGATAGAACTAATCTTCAGGAGATATATACAAGAAATAAAATCCGGTTGAAGCTCATACCATATATGAAGGAAAACTTTAATGAAGAAATTATTTCAGCTCTATGGAGACTTGGAGAAATAGTAGAGGCAGATAATGAATATATAGGGATAGAGGTAGAAAAGAAATATAAGGAGTTTTCTAGACAAGAAGGAGGAAGGATATATTTATCCTCCGATACCTTTAACCTTCATGTAAGCCTTCTGAGGAGGATAATAAAAAAAGCTTGCGGAAGCTTAAAAGGCAATGAGCTAAATATTAATAAGCAGCATATAGATGCTATAATAGAATTACAGAAGCTTGGAACGGGTAAATCTATCACCCTGCCGGAAAGAATAAGAGCATTTAATGAATATGGAGAGATTTATTTCACCAGACTAGAAGATAAGCATAGGAATAATTCTCAGGAGAATAGTGAAATTATAATAAAAAGAGAAGATATAATTAATAATCCTCAGAATGAAGAACTTCACTATTTCTCAGAGAGGTTTAGGGCTAATTTAACCCTTAAGCTTATGGAAAAGGCATCCTCAATAAATCTTAAAAGCTCACGTACTAACAAATACTTTGATTTTCATAAAATTAATGGAGATATTAATCTTAGATCCCGAAGAGAGGGAGATAGATTTAATCCTCTAGGTATAAAGGGAAGTAAGAAGCTTAAGGATATTTTTATAGATTTAAAAATTCCTAGAGAGCAAAGAGAGGAGCTTCCTCTGCTATGCTTTGGAGAGAATATAGCCTGGATTGTTGGTTATAAAATAAGTGATAAGTATAAGGTGGATGAAAATACTACAAGAATACTACAGATTAACATTGAAAGAGAGGAAATAAAATGAGAGATGATTTTAAAGAAATTCTATTCACTGAAGAAGAAATATTAACTAAGGTAAAAGAAATGGCAGCGAAGATTTCAGAGGATTATAAGGATGGCAACTTAGTAGTAGTAGGAGTACTTAAGGGCTCAGTGGTATTCACTTCTGATCTTCTGAAATACATAACCGTTCCCTGTGTTCTAGATTTTATGGCTGTGTCTTCCTATGGACTTTCTAGTGAAAGCTCAGGAATAGTAAAGATAATAAAGGATCTGGATTATGATATTGAGGGCAAGGACTTGCTTATTGTTGAGGATATAGTTGATACAGGGACTACTTTAAAGTATTTACTAGAGTATTTAAAGGCTAGAAAGGCGAAGAGTGTAGCAATTGCTTCTCTTTTAAGTAAGCCTGCAAGGAGAAAAACTGAAATAGATATTAAATATCTTGGATTTTCTGTGCCAGACGAATTTATAGTAGGCTATGGAATTGATTATGCTGAAGGGTACAGAAATACTCCATATATAGGTATATTAAAAGAGGAAATTTATAAATAATTAATACTATTCTTTGTTGTAAACAAAATACCTATATGATAGAATTTTAAGGTAACTAGAAAGAGGGGGGGCCCAATATATGAAAAAATTCTCCAGTGCTACAGCTTGGATACTAGTATTGGTCATGGTTGTATTAGCAGCTTACGCTATAGTTGGTAAAGGTAATGGAAACAATGTCATTGCCTTCAATGAATTTCAACAAAAATGGCTGAATAATGAAGTGAAAAGCATAGCTTATGATGAAGAAAATATGGTTGTTGAAGGAACTTTTACTGATGGGAAAGCCTTCTCTACAAACGTTATAGGAGAAAGATACGTTCAATTTATTTCTGAAAATCCAAATACAGCTGTAGTTGAGACCTATGTGCCTCCAACTAGCGTGCCCGCGTGGATACAGCTGATTCCTACAGTGCTTTTAGTAGTGATGCTTCTAGCCTTTTGGTTTTTCTTTATGCAGCAGTCCCAGGGTGGCGGTGGAAACCGAGGGGTAATGAATTTTGGAAAAAGCCGCGCCAAAATGGCTACACCAGATAAAAGAAGAATTACCTTTAATGATGTAGCAGGTGCCGATGAAGAAAAAGCGGAGCTTGCAGAAATAGTTGACTTTTTAAAGCAGCCTAAGCGCTATATAGATATGGGAGCGAGAATACCTAAGGGGGTACTTTTAGTAGGCCCTCCGGGAACAGGTAAGACTCTTCTGGCAAAGGCAGTAGCGGGAGAAGCTGGAGTGCCTTTCTTTACAATTTCAGGCTCAGATTTTGTTGAAATGTTTGTAGGTGTTGGTGCTTCAAGGGTCAGAGATCTCTTTGAACAGGCAAAAAAGAATGCAGCATGTATTATTTTTATTGATGAAATTGATGCTGTAGGAAGGCAGAGAGGTGCTGGTCTTGGTGGAGGCCATGATGAAAGAGAACAGACCTTAAACCAGCTCTTAGTTGAGATGGATGGTTTTGGTGTTAATGAAGGAATCATAATGATAGCAGCCACTAATAGACCTGATATATTAGATCCTGCTCTTTTAAGACCAGGAAGATTTGACAGGCAAATAGTAGTTGGGGCTCCTGATGTTAAGGGAAGAGAAGATATTCTTAAGGTCCATACTCGTAATAAGCCATTAGATGGAGGAGTTGACCTAAAGGTACTAGCAAAAAGAACTCCAGGCTTTACTGGAGCAGATATTGAAAATCTTACTAACGAAGCTGCGCTCTTGTCAGTTAGAAGAGATAAAAAGTTAATCGGTATGAGTGAAATGGAAGAAGCGATTACTCGTGTTATTGCTGGTCCTGAGAAAAAGAGCAAGGTAATCAGTGAACACGATAGAAAGCTTACTGCCTATCATGAGGCAGGGCATGCAGTTGTAATGAAGCTGTTACCTAATTCCGATCCTGTTCATGAGATAAGCATAATACCACGAGGTATGGCAGGTGGCTATACCATGCATCTTCCTAAGGAGGATAGATCCTATACCTCAAAATCCAAGCTTAAGGATGATATGGTTGGTCTTTTAGGTGGTAGAGTTGCTGAAAAGCTCATCATGGGAGACATAAGCACAGGTGCTAAGAATGACATAGATAGGGTAAGCAGTATTGCCCGGGCAATGGTTATGGAGTATGGTATGAGTGATGCACTTGGTCCTATAGCCTTCGGTTCAGATCATAATGAAGTGTTCCTTGGTAGAGACATAGGAAGAGGTAGAAACGTCAGTGAAGAAGTAAGCTCTCAGATAGATAGGGAAGTAAGAGATTTAGTAGATGAGGCATATAAAACAGCAGAAAGGCTTCTTTCAGAAAATCTGTCGAAGCTTCATGCAGTGGCTCAGGCTCTACTTGAAAAAGAAAAGATTGAAGCTGAAGAATTCTATAATATTTTTGACAATGCATAAACGCCAATTTTGGCGTTTATTTTTTTAAAATGAGTAAAAATGTAAATAATGAATGAATGGTAAATTAGCCACTTTATTCGCTGTTCTTTATAAGTTATAATAATTATATGCGGAAAATTAATACAAATAATAAGTGTTATTAACTGTATGCTTTAATATGCTTATTGGGAACCTTTAAACAGTTATGTTTTAATATGTAAATATGAAGGAGATGAAGAGGTATGAAAACAGATATTGAAATAGCACAGTCAGCAAAAATGGAGCCCATAGTAGAGATAGCTTCCAAACTAGGACTATCACAAGACGATATTGATTTATACGGAAAATATAAATGTAAGATATCCTTAGATGTTTATGATCGGTTGTCAGAAAAAGAGGATGGAAAGCTCGTATTGGTTACTGC